>JBFLYY010000187.1:0-5621 GCA_040756495.1 Thermodesulfobacteriota bacterium
GCCGCCCGGGCCGCCTGCCTGCCTCCGGCCGCGCCCGCGCCCTTTGCCCGGCGCCTGCCGCCGGCGCCGCCCCCCGCCGCGGCAATAACCCTTGCCGAACTGCGCCATTTTTTTAGGAATCCGGCCCGCTTCTTCTGCCGCGAGCGGCTCGATCTCCTTTTGCACGAGGGCGAGGAGAAGGTGCCAGACCGCGAGCCCCTCACCCTGAACGCCCTGGAACGCCATGAGTTTGGCGGCCTGCTGCTGGAGTTGCCGGATGAGGGCGCACTGCCGGAACTCGCCTCCCGTCTGCAGGCCAAGGGGGTCTTGCCGCCTGGCAGCGGCGGCGAGGCTCTGCTGCACGGAATCTGGCGGCAGATCGCGCCGCTCCGGGCAGCCCGGCATCGGCAGGTCGGCGATGCCGTCCCGGCCAGCCGCGTCATCGATCTCGATCTGGGAACCGATCTTAGCCTGACGGGCGAGCTTGACCACTCGTATCCCTGGGGGCTGCTGCGGGCGCGGCCGGGCCGCCTGACCGCCGCCTTTCTTCTCTCCTGCTGGCTTGACCATCTGGCTGCCTGCGCCATGGCCCCTGGCCAGGGGATCGCGACCGTGCTCATCGGCCGGGGCGAGCGGGAGGAGGTGGCCATGGGGAACTACCGGCCGGTGGCGGAGGCGGCCCCGCTATTGGCAGGCCTTGTTGCGCTGCGGCGGAAGGGGGAGGGGCGGCCGCTGCCCTTTTTCCCGAGAGCGGCCCATCTCTATGCCAGCGAACTGGCCGGAGGCAAGGGCGAGGATGGTGCCCGGCGCGCGGCCTGGAACCTCCTCCGGCGTCCGGCATTCGGCAGCACGGCGCCACCGGAGGGGGACGACCCCTATGTCCGCAAGGTCTTCGGCTGCGAGCCTTTGAGCGACCGGGTCGTTGCCGCCGAGTTCGCCACCCTGGCGGCGGAGGTCTTCGGTCCGCTCCTCGCCCACCTGGAGAAGCCGGCATGAGCAGACCCTTTGATCCCATGACCCTGCCGCTGGCTGGCGTGCAGCTCATCGAGGCCAGCGCCGGTACCGGCAAGACCTACTCCATCACCTCGCTCTATCTTCGCCTGCTGCTCTCGCGGCGGCTGGGGGTGGAGCAGATCCTGGTGGTCACCTTCACCGAGGCGGCCACCGCCGAACTGCACGAGCGGGTGCGCAGCCGCCTGCAGGCGGCGATCGAGGCCTTCGAACAGAACGATCCGGGGGAAGATGCCTTTTTGGCCGGGCTGCTGCGGACGAGCCGCAACCAGGAGGCCGACCTGGCCCTGCTGCGTCGCGCCTTGAGCGGGATCGACGAGGCGGCGATCACCACCATCCACGGCTTCTGCCACCGCATGTTGCAGCGCGGCGCCTTTGAGAGCGGCATGCCCTTTGATCTCGAACTGGTGAGTCAGGTCGCCCCGCTGGCGCGCGAGGTGGTGCAGGATTTTCTCGCCACCCTGGGCCACGAGGAGGAATACCGGCTGGTGGCCCTGTTGCACGAAAGCGTCACCGAGGCGGATTTGCTCGCCCTGGCGAGCGAGGCGGTGCGCCACCGGGAATTCCCGCTGACCGTGCCGGTTGCCGGTCTGGACTGCGGCCAGTTGCGTGCGCAGGCCCTGGCTGCCTATGGCGCCAGCCGCGCGTTGTGGTGCCGGGAGAGCGGGGCGATCCGGGAAGATTGCGAGGGCGCCGGGCTGACCAAGGAATGCCGCCGCAGGCTGGAGGAGGGGCTCTGGGACCGGCTGGCCCTCTATCTGGAAGACGAGGAGCCGCGCTCCTTCATCCCGCCGGCCGGCGCCGAGCTGCTGACCCCGCAGGCCTTCCTGGGCCAGGGCCGCAAGAAGGCCTGCACCGCCACGGCCGTAAGGAAAAACGAGATCCCGCATCACTCCTTTTTTGCCGAATGGCAGCGCTACGTCCAGGCAGTGGACGCCTTGCGGGCAGGGTTTCTCGCCGCCGCCCTGCGCCGGCTGGCCGAGTGGGCGCGGGTCGAGCTGCCGCGCCGCCTCTACCGCGAGCAGGCCCAATCCTTCGACGACCTGCTCCACGGTCTCGACCGGGCGCTTGCCGGCCCCGGCGGCCCGGCGCTGGCCGCCCTCGTCCGTGCCAGCTACCCGGCGGCGCTCATCGACGAATTCCAGGATACCGATCCGGTCCAGTACCGGATCTTCCGGGCGCTCTACGGAGAGGGGCGCGATACCGCCCTGTTCCTCATCGGCGATCCCAAGCAGGCGATCTACTCCTTCCGCGGCGCCGACATCTTTGCCTATCTCAAGGCGGCCGGCGATGCCGGGGAGAGCCACACCATGACCACCAACTGGCGGGCCGACGCCGCCATGGTCGCGGCGGTGAACCGCCTCTTTGCCCGTTCCGCCAGCCCCTTTCTCGACGCCCGCATCCACTTCGCGCCGGTGGCCGGCGCCCGCCACGAGAGGCGCTGGCAGGGAAGAGGGGAGTGGCAGGCGCCGCTCCAGTTCCTGGCCCTGCCGGCCGATTATCCCGCCGGCCGCGGAGGGCGCGTCAGCGCCACCACGCTCAACGACCTGGTGCCCGAAGTGGTGGCGGCCGACATCGTCCGCCTGCTGGCGAGCGACACGCGGATCGACGGACGCCCGGTGCGGCCGGCCGACGTGGCGGTGCTCGTCCGCACCAACGGCCAGGCCGGCGAGATGCAGCAGGCGCTCCACCGTTGCGGGGTGGCGGCGGTGCTGCAGAGTCGGGCGAGCGTCTTCATGAGCCACGAGGCGCGGGAACTGCTGCTCCTGCTCCGGGCGGTGGCGGAGCCGGGCGATCCGCTCCGGTTCCGTTCCGCCCTGGTCACCGACTATCTCGGCCTTACCGCCGCCGACCTGCTCGACCTCGACGGCAGCGAGGAGGAGCTGCGGCTGTGGCTGGAGCGCTTCGGCCGCTGGCACCGGCTCTGGCACGATCACGGCCTTATCCGTTTCCTGGGCCGCTTTCGCGAGGAGGCCGGGGTGGCTGCCCGCCTGGTTCGGTACCCCGACGGCCTGCGGCGCCTCACCAACCTCCGCCATCTCGGTGAACTTCTGCACGCCCGGGAACTGGAGCGCCGTTGCCGACCCCTGGCGCTCTGCGGCTGGCTGGCCGAACAGTGCCGGGGCGAGGGTGGCGGCGAGGAGGCGGAGCTGCGGCTTGAAAGCGATGCCGACGCGGTGCAGCTCGTCACCATCCACCGCAGCAAGGGGCTGGAATACCCGGTGGTCTATTGTCCCTACCTGTGGAAGGGGTTGGGCGACCGCCGCCTGCCGCCGAAATTTTTCACCTACCATGCGCCGGAGGCCGACTGGGCCGGCCATCTCGCCCTCTTCCCCACGGAAGAACAGCGGCGGCTGCACGAGCGCGAGGAGTTTGCCGAGGGGGTGCGTCTCCTTTACGTGGCCATCACCCGCGCCAGGCACTGCTGCCTCATCCCCTGGGCCGGCGCCTCTTCCTATCCCTCCTCGGCCCTGGCCTACCTGCTCCACGCCGCCGGGCCGCCGCCCGACGATCTGGCCGAGTGGTGCAGCCGGCTCGACGCCTTTTCCCATGCCGAATTGCTGGAGCAGTTGACCAGGCGGGTCGAAGAGGAAGAGGGGTGGAGCCTGCGGGTGGTGGCGCCGGACGCGCGGGTGACTTTGCCGATCCGGCCGGCCGCCGAGCCGGCGACCCTTACCTGTCCGCAGCCCGCTGCCGGCCGCGAAACCTTCTGGCGGATCGGCAGCTTTTCCGGCCTCACCGCCGCCGCGCCGGCCGACCGCCCGGAGGCGGACCACGACTACGACGAGGCCCTGGCCGACCTTTCGCCAGACACGGAGGCCCTGGCCGCCGAGATTCCCCTGGCCCTCTTCCCAAGGGGCGCCACTGCCGGCAACTTCTTCCACCGGCTGCTGGAGCTGGCCAGCTTCCAGGCCACGGCCGACGAGTTGCTGCCTCTGGTGGCCGAACAACTCGACGCCTTCGGTTTCGCGGCAGCGCAGTGGCGGGAGCCGCTTTCCCGGGCACTCCACCGGATGCTCACCACGCCGCTCGCGGGTCGTCATGCCCTGACCCTCGCCGATCTCCCGGCGGCGCAGCGGTTGCACGAGCTGCCCTTCTTCGTGCCGGCAGGGTCGGACAAGGGGCTTGCCGCCGTCACCAGCCGGGAACTGGCCCGGGCCATGGATGTCGAGGCCGCTTCTCCCCTGGCCTCTTATCTCGCCCGCCTGGGGCGTCTCGACTTCCAGCCCCTGGCCGGCTATCTGAAGGGCTTTGTCGATCTGGTCTTCGCGCACGAGGGGCGCTGGTACATCGTGGACTACAAGAGCAACCATCTCGGCGACCGCTACGCGGACTACGACCAGGCCGCCCTCGGCCGGGCCATGGCCGAACACCACTACTACCTCCAATACCATCTCTATGCGGTGGCCGTGGATCGCTACCTGCGGCTGCGGCTCGCGGGCTATCGGTATGACGAGCACTTCGGCGGGATTTTCTATCTCTTCCTCAAGGGGATGCACCCCGGCCTGCCCGGCAACGGCGTCTTTTTCGACCGGCCGCCCGCGGCCAGGATCGCGGCCCTGGCCGGGCTTTTCGCGGGGGAAGCACGATGACGACTCCCATGCATGCCGTTGCCCTGGCCGGGCTGGTGGAGGAGGGGCATCTCGCCCCGGTCGATCCCTTCTTTGTCCGCACCCTGCAGCGGCTCGATCCGGCCGCCGATCCCGCGGCTTTGCTGGCCGGCGCCCTGGCGCGGCGGGCCATCGACCACGGCCACGTCTGTCTCGATCTCGACCGGCTCGATCCGGCGCTGGCCTCCGCGCTGGCGGTCTTGCCGTTCTGGCCGGCGGCGCCGGCCGCCATGCTGGCGCAGCTCGCCGCAAGCCGACTGGTGGGCGACGGTACGGTGCCGACGCCCCTGGTCCTGACGGGCCGCCGTCTCTATCTCTACCGCTACTGGCGCTACGAGCAGGAGCTGGCAGCGGCGATCCGGACGCGGACCGCGGCCGTCACCGCGACGCCCGACGAGGTGGCCGCGGCGCTGCTCGACCGCTTGCTGGCCGATGGCGCCATGACCATGAGCCATGAGCAGCGGCGGGCGGTGCTCATGGCCGCCACCCGCAGGCTGGCCGTCATCTCCGGCGGCCCCGGCACCGGCAAGACCACCATCGTCCTGGCCCTCATGGCCCTGACCCAGGAACTGGCCAAGGCGAACAACGGGGCCTTCGGCCGGATTCTCCTCCTGGCCCCCACCGGGAAGGCGGCGGCGCGGCTGGCCCAGGCGGTGCAGGAGCGCGTGGCCGATCTGCGGCTGGACGAGGCGCTTCGCGCCGCCCTGCCGCGCGAGGCCGCCACCATCCACCGGGCCTTGGGCTATCAGCCGCGCACGCCCACCACCTTCCGCCATGGCCCGGCCAATCCGCTGCCGGCCGAGGTGGTGGTCGTGGACGAGGCCTCCATGGTCGATCTCGCCCTGATGGCCAAGCTCTTCCGGGCCGTGGCTCCGACGGCCGCCCTGGTCCTCTTGGGCGACAAGGATCAGCTCGCCTCGGTGGAGGCAGGCTCCCTCATGGGCGATCTCTGTTTCGCCGCCACGGCCGGCGACGGTGCGACTCCCCTGGCCGGCTCGGTGGCGGAATTGACCACCAGCT
>JBFLYY010000188.1:0-4920 GCA_040756495.1 Thermodesulfobacteriota bacterium
CGACCTCACCGAGCACAACGAGATCGGCTATTCCCTGTAAACGAACACTCAGGCCGGGAGGTTTCGCCACCTCCCGGCTCCAGCAAAGGAGCACACCATGAAGAAGATCGAGGCGATCATCAAACCCTTCAAGCTCGACGACGTCAAGGAGGCACTCAATGCCATCGGCGTCAAGGGCATGACCATCTCCGAGGTCAAGGGCTACGGCCGCCAGAAAGGCCACAAGGAGATCTACCGCGGCGCCGAATACGTGGTGGACTTCATTCCCAAGGTCAAAATCGAGATCATCGTCGAGTCGAGCCAGGTGAACACGGTGGTGGACACCATCCGCCAGGCCGCCAACACCGGCAAGATCGGCGACGGCAAGATCTTCGTTCTGCCGGTGGAAGAGGTGATCCGCGTACGCACTGGGGAGACCGGCAACGAGGCGATCTGATGGAGGTTGGGCTGCGTGCCCGGCGCGAGGCGCTGGAGCACCTGTGGCGCCGGGGTGCCCAAGGCAGCGACCTGCTGCTTGAGCACTCGACGCTGATCGACAACGCTGTCGCCGACGCGTTCCGGGCCTGCCCGGAAGCCCGGCAGGGAATGACTCTCACGGCCCTTGGCGGTTTCGGCCGGCGGGAGTTGTTCCCGTTTTCGGACATCGACCTTCTGCTGCTCCACCGCCCGGAGGCGGAGCAGCAGCTGCAGGCGGCGACCGAGGCGATTTTCTATCCCTTGTGGGATGCCGGCCTGGAGGTAGGCCACGGCGTGCGTACCGTGGCGGCCTGCCTCGACGATGCCGCTGAAGATTTTTTTTTTCGGGTGGCGCTCCTCGACATCCGGTATATTGCCGGCGACCAGGATCTCCTGGCGCAGTTGACCAGGGAATACCGGCAGCGCTTTATCGAAGGACAACGCGGTGAATTTCTCCAGAAGATGATGCACTTCCGCACGGAACGCCATAACCGCTTCGGCAAGCACAGCTACCAACTGGAGCCGCATATCAAGGAAAGCCCCGGCGGCTTCCGCGATATCCAGGCGATGCTGTGGACCGCCCAGGTGGTCTTCGGCCTGCCCGACCTTGCCGCCATCACCGAAGCCGGCCTGTTGAGCCCGGTCGAACGGCAACGCTTCGAAGAGGCGTGGGAGTTCCTCATCCGCCTCCGCAACCGGCTGCACTACGCCAGCGGCCGCAAGAACGACCAGCTCTTCTTCGAGCACCAGGAGGGAATCGCCCGGGCCCTGCGCTACCGCGACGACGGCGGCGTCCTCGGGGTGGAACGCTTCATGCGCGACCTCTACGGCCACATGAACGCGCTGACCACCACCACCGACCTCTTCTTCGAACACGTGGCCGAGACGCTCCACAGCCATCCGGACCGGGAGATGGAAAACACCCTGGAGCCGGGCATCACCGTCCGCGGCGGCCGCCTGCACCTCACCGACCTCGCCCTGCTCGACAAACGGCCCCACCTCCTGATGCGCCTCTTCGCCCAGGCGGCCAGGACCGGACTCCCGCTCCACTACCGCACCAGAAAACAGGTGAGCGAGCACCTCCATCTGGTGGACGACCGCCTCCGCCAGTCGAAACGCATGGCCAAGGCCTTTCTCGATGTGCTGCTGGAGGCCAAGGATCCGCTGGAGGTGCTCTCCGCCCTGCTGGAAACCGGGCTGCTCGGCGCCTACATCCCGGAGTTCGCCGCGGTCCGCGCGCTGGCCCAGCACGACGTCTACCACGTCTACACCGTGGATCACCATCTGCTCCACACGGTGGCCGAACTGCACCGCCTCCGGCACCGGGAATCGATCTTCATGCAGGTCGGCTCGCCGCATGTCCTTTACCTCGCCGCCCTGCTGCACGACATCGGCAAGGGCCACCGGGAGGACCACAGCGTCCGCGGCGCGGAACTGGTGCAGGGGATCGCCAAACGCCTCCATCTCACGAGCCGCGACACCGGCTGCCTCGTTTTCCTGGTCCGGCACCATCTCTTCCTGCCGATCACCGCGCTCAGGCGCGACCTGGAGGACGAGACCCTCATCAGCCAGTGCGCCCACCAGATCGCCGACCCCGACCGGTTGCACATGCTCTACCTCCTCGCCCTGGCCGATGCCCACGCCACCGGCCCCACCGCCTGGAACGAATGGAAAGGGGCGCTGCTGCTCGAACTCTATCTCAAGATCTTCCATCGACTCGACCGCAGCGAGCCGGGCCAGCCGGACACCGCCCAGGGCGTGCGCTGGATGCGGGAGCTGGTCGAACCGCTGCTCGCCGCCGAAGAGCGCCCCCTGCTCGCCGAACTGCCCGAGGAATACCTGCTCAGCTTCAGCCCCGAGACCATCGCCCGCCACATCCGGCGCAGCGGCGAGCTGAAAAACCGCCAGATCCTCGTCGATCCCGAGGACCAGGGCCTCTCCTGGTCGGTGCTCATCATGGCCCCCGACTCCACCGGCCTGCTCGCCAAGATCTGCGGCACCCTGGCCCTCCACAACCTGGAGGTGGTCGCGGCCCAGATCTTCACCTGGGAGAACGGCCTCGCCGTGGACGTGCTCACCGTGCGCTCCAGCCTCAACTTGAGCTACGCGGAGCAGGAGTGGCCCGCGCTTTCCCGCGACCTCGAACTGGCGCTCACCAACCGTCTGGGCCTGGCCCATCGCCTGGCCGGCAAGCAGCAGACGGCCAGACTCGCCACCCACACCACCGGCCGCCACCAGGAGCCGCGGGTACTCATCGACAACAAGGCATCGAGCCTCTACACGATCATCGAGGTCTATGCCGCCGAACAGCCGGCGCTGCTCTACCATATCACCCGGACGCTGGCGGATTTCGGCATCTCCATCTATCGCGCCAAGATCGGCAGCGCCCGCGACCAGGTCGTGGACGTCTTCTACGTCCTTGGCCACGATCAGGCCAAGATCACCGATCAGGGCCTTGAGGAGGAGATCACCAAGGCCCTGCTCCATGCCGCCGGGCATCCCGGCAAAGGAGGGCCGATCCTCTTCTGATTTGAACCAGGAAACCCCCAGCGCCGCGCCAGCAAGGCCGGAGGCTGAATAACAACCACCCCGCGGCGCGGGGTATGCATCAGGTTTTTTTACCAACCCCCCTAGGAGGAAAAGACAATGAGCAAGAGCAGCATGAGCGTGCCGGAGATGTTCGGCACCAACGTATTCAACGACGCGGTCATGAAGGAGCGGCTGCCCAAGGAGACCTACAAGGCGCTCAAGAAGACCATCGAGCAGGGCACCAAACTTGCGCCCGAAGTGGCGGCGGTGGTGGCCAACGCCATGAAGGATTGGGCCATCGAGAAGGGCGCCAGCCACTACACCCACTGGTTCCAGCCGCTGACCGGCGCCACCGCCGAAAAGCACGACTCCTTCATCGCCCCCACCGGCACCGGCGCGGTGGTCATGGAGTTCTCCGGCAAGCAGCTCATCCAGGGCGAGCCGGACGCCTCCTCCTTCCCGAGCGGCGGCCTGCGCGCCACCTTCGAGGCCCGCGGCTACACCGCCTGGGACTGCACTTCCCCGGCCTTCCTGAAAGAGGACGCGGTGGGCGACGTCACCCTCTGCATCCCCACCGCCTTCTGCTCCTACACCGGCGAGGCGCTGGACAAGAAGACCCCGCTGCTCCGCTCCATGGCCGCGGTTTCCAAGCAGGCCCTGCGCGTGCTCAAAGCCATGGGCAACACCACCGCCACCCGGGTCACCTCCACCGTCGGCGCCGAGCAGGAGTACTTCCTCGTCGAGAAGGAATTCTACCTCGATCGCCTCGACCTCATGAGCTGCGGCCGCAGCCTCTTCGGCGCCCCGGCCCCCAAGGGCCAGGAGCTGGAGGATCAGTACTTCGGCGCCATCAAGGACCGGGTTGCCGCCTACATGAAGGATCTCGACATCGAACTCTGGAAGATGGGCATCACCTCCAAGACCAAGCACAACGAGGTGGCCCCGGCCCAGTTCGAGATGGCCCCGGTCTTCGAGACCACCAACATCGCCACCGACCACAACCAGCTCGTCATGGAGACCATGCAGAAGGTGGCCCTGCGCCACGACATGGTCTGCCTGCTCCACGAGAAGCCGTACGCCGGCGTCAACGGCAGCGGCAAGCACAACAACTGGTCGCTTTCCACCGACGACGGCGTCAACCTCCTCGATCCGGGCGCCACGCCGGAAGAGAACGCCCAGTTCCTCGTCTTCCTCTGCGCACTGCTCAAAGCGGTGGACACCCATGCCGACATCATGCGCGCCACCTGCGCCAGCTCGGGCAACGACCACCGCCTGGGCGCCAACGAGGCCCCGCCGGCGATCATCTCCGTCTTCCTCGGCAAGGAGCTTTACGACGTTCTCGTAGCGCTGGCCAAGGGCGAGAAGATCTGCAAGAAGGGCGGCTGCCAGTCCCTCAAGATCGGCGTCGATTCCCTGCCCGAACTGCCCAAGGACAACACCGACCGCAACCGCACCTCGCCCTTTGCCTTCACCGGCAACAAGTTCGAGTTCCGCATGTGCGGCTCTTCCCAGTCCATCGCCGGCCCCAACGTGGCATTGAATACCATCGCCGCCGAGGCCCTGGACGAGATCGCCACCCGGCTGGAGAAGGCGAAGAACGTCAACGCCGAGATCCAGGCGATCCTCAAGGAGGCCCTGGCCAACCACGGCCGCATCATCTTCAACGGCAACAACTACTCGGCCGAGTGGGCCAAGGAGGCGGAGAAGCGGGGCTTGCCCAACAACCGCAACACCGTGGACGCGCTCAAGGCCTTCACCACCCCGAAGGCGAGCAAGCTCTTTGCCAAGTACAACGTGCTCAGCAAGGAAGAACTCCACTCCCGCTACGACATCTACACCGAGCAGTATGCCAAGCACATCAACATCGAGGCCCTGACCGCGATCCAGATGACCAAGCGCGAGTACATCCCCTCGGCTATCAACTTCATGACCGAC
>JBFLYY010000189.1:0-4632 GCA_040756495.1 Thermodesulfobacteriota bacterium
TATGGCACGGGCAATCTCACCGTTCAGTCCAGCGGCGGTTTAAGCAATCAACGAGGTTTCATTCAGACCGATGCTGCTCTGGATGTCGCCGCCGTTGGGGCATTGAATAACGCCGATGGCCGCATTGAGGCAAACGGTGCGGCCAGTTCCGCCGTCGTTTCAGGGGCGAGCATCGACAACACCGCAGGCCGGATCGTCAACAACGGCGCTGGAACAACCGCGGTGAGCGGCGCAGGCATCGTCAACAACAATGCCGCGAATATTCAGGGAATGGGTGTCATCGGCGGCAACGGCGGGGTGGTGATCAGTGCCGCGAATCTGGCCAATATCCAGGGTGGCCAAGTGGTTGCCGGCGGCGATCTGGATCTCGATGCCAGCAGTAGTTTGAACAACAACGCAGGCGTGCTCTTTGCCCAGGCCGACCTGACTGTGCATCAGCCGGGTGCCACGCTCGGCAATGCGGGTGGGCATATCGGCGCATCCGGCGATGTCGATTTGGCGGTGGCGAGCCTGGACAACACCAACGGCCGGATCGGCACTCTGCAGAACTCGGGCGGCAACCTCGGAATCCTGGCCACCGGCAATGTGACCAACACGGGAGGAGAAATTGCCTCCGACCAGGATTTGCGCATGGCGGCCAATGCCCTGGCGGGTGAGGGCGCAGTGATCGGCGGACGTGACGCCAGTCTCAGCATGCAGGGGGATTACACGCAGACAGCGGGCAACCTGATCACCGCCAACCGGGATCTGAGCTTCAGCATAACGGGGAATCTGACCAATGGGGGCACGTTGGAGGCAGCCGGCAACCTTGTCGTGAATGCGGCCAATATCACCAATCAGGGGGAGCTGGGCGCGGGGGACAAACTCAGCGCGGATACCGCAATCTTGAGGAATAGGGGCAGCATTATTGGTGGAGATGTCGCCATTGCGGCCAGCCAGAAAATTGAAAACGTGGGACCGTCCGCCTTGATTGGCGCGAGCAATGTTTTGGGAAAACTGGAGCTGTTGGCCCCAATCATCGAGAATCGCGACGAGACAACCGCTGTTGACACCTCGGCGTTGACTACGATCTATGGCCTGGGGCAGGTTGTTCTGGCCGGAAGCAAGGAGGCCGTTTCCGGGCAATACGCAAGTGCCAGTCAGGTTGTCAACACCTCGGGCCTGATTCAGTCCGGTGGGGATATGTCGATCCATGCGGACACGCTGACCAATACCCGCCGGGTCTTGGTGGCGTCAAATACCTTCACGCAAGTTGGGCAGAGCAACGGATCTGTTGTCTGGACCGCCGCCAATCCCGATGTGCCGGGCGGGCGTTATATTGAGCCGCCGCACGGCGGAACCTGGAACAGTCACTACGTCCGGACCGATTACACGGGGACGCTTTCTCGCAACAGTCTTGTCAGCATCAGCCCGGAAGCGCGGATCCTTTCCGGCGGCAACCTCAACCCGATGGTCAATCTTTTGCGGAATTACTGGAGCAAGGTGACAGCGGCCGGGGATATTTCCTTGACCGGCGTTACCCTGGATCAGAACAGCTGGCGGGGCGCCACGCCCTATCTCCAGCGTGCTGTGTACAATGGCACCTATCTGTACCAAAATTATAAAGGGGTATACTGGAGGATGGCTTGGCCTGGCCCGCAAACCATTGATACGCCACTGCCGGGCTATGATTCGTCCTTTGTCGCCCAGGGCAACATCAGCGGTTCGGGCGCAACGATACACAATACGGCTGGCAGCACCAGCGCCACTCCCCTGGGGATGCAAGCCGGGCAAACGATTCAGTCCGCCGGGGGCCTTACGGTTGGCGTCGCGGTTGGCGCCACGCTTGGGTCTGTAGGCCAAGCCCCCGCCCTTGCCAATCTGAGCTTGCCGCCAGGAGGCCTGTTTCACACGAACACCGCGCCGCAGGCCAGGTATCTGGTGGAAACGAATCCGGTCTTTGCCAACCACACGGAATGGCTGTCAAGCGACTGGTATTTGCAACAACTCGGCATGGATCCCACCATAACCCAAAAACGGCTTGGCGATGGATTTTATGAGCAGCAACTGGTTCGCGAGGAGATCCTGTCGCTCACCGGTAAAGCCATGCTTGGCGGTTATGCCAACGAAGAGGCGCAGTTCAGGGAGATGATGACCGCTGGCGCGATCCTTGCACAGGCCCTGGATATCCGGCCTGGCATCAGCCTCAATGCCGAACAGGTCGCCAAGCTGACCAGCGATGTCATCATCATGGAAACGCGGGTGGTCGATGGCAACTCGGTTCTCGTGCCGGTGGTCTATCTGGCCCGGATCAATCAGGACGATCTGCTGCCGACAGGATCGATGATCGCGGCCACGAACATCAACCTGACCGACACCAAGGGTTTTACCAATAGCGGCACCGTCAAGGCGAGCAACGCGTTGAGCCTCGGCGGTCAGGCCATCGATAATCGGGGCGGCACCCTGCAAAGCGGTGGGCTGATGGCCCTGAACACCGCAGGAGACATCGACCTCACCTCGGCCAGTGTCAAGGCGGGCAGCCTGCAGTTGCAAGCCGGTCGTGATCTCAAGCTCAACACCGACGCCAAAACCATGAGTGTCACAGGGCCGGGCGGCACCCGAACCAGCACCATGCTCGGCCGGGTGGCAAGCCTTGAAGTGGCAGGCGATGCCCTGATCCGGACAGGAGGCAACCTGGAGCAAAAAGGCGCCCAACTCAAAGTGGGCGGCGACCTGGCCGCCGACATTCAAGGTGATTGGCAGATTGGCACCCAGCAGACGCGGGAGACCACCAGTGTAAACCGGATGGGCGGCCATTCCTTCACCGACACCGTGCAGAACACCGGCAGCGTGGTCCAGGCAGGCGGTCGATCCGACATCAAAACAGGCGGCAACCTGATCGCCCAGGGCGCGCGGATCGATCTCCAAGGCGGGGGCAGTGTCGAGGCAGGCGGCAGCGTGGAGCTTCAGGCGGCCAAGAACAGCTTCAATCTCGATGCCGCAAGCGCGGGCAAAGATTGCGCGGCGGTACCAAGAGGGACGTTGTTGAGTAGTTGACTAACTCTCTCCCGTTTGGGCGTTTGGGGTTGGGGTGAAATTATTGCGCCAAGGGAGTCGAGTAAAAGAACTTGCCGACGTCAGGGCGGTGACATGTTACTGGGCCGTGAGGCGGAATCAACGGCAGCCGCAGCCAGAGGCGGGGCGGTTCTCCGGCACGCCGAGCTTTTTGATGATGGTGGCCAGGGGGCAGAACTTGGTGAAGCCGTACTGCAAGAGGTTGGCCCCCACGAAGGCGGTGAAAAGATACCAGTAGGGGTGCAGCCAGGTACCGAGGGCCAGGCTGATGAGGATGAAGGCGCCAGCAAAGACGTGAACCCAGTCGTTGACCGTCATGGTGTGTTGTCCTCCGCGCGGGAAAAGGTCGATGTGGAAGCCGGGGCGCTGCTGATCGTGGCCCGGGCAGAGCCGGTGCAGGTGCGGGGTGTGCGATGGGTGGCGCACCAGGGGAGGGTGCGTGCGCGCGACCGTTGTCGCGGCCCCCTTGGCGCCGGGGTGGCTAGTGCGCTTCGCAGAAGAGTTCGCGCATGGTGCGGATCAGGTCGGTGACGCGGCCCTCGGCGATGCGGTTGTAGATGAAATTGGCGTCCTTGCGGTAGGTGATGATCCCCTGGTTGCGCAGGATGGAAAGGTGCTGGGAGACGTTGGCGTTGGTTGTCTGCACTTCCTTGTGGAGGTCGCCCACGGTCAACTCCCGGTCCTGCAACAGGCAGAGAATCTTGAGCCGGATGGGATGGGACATGGTCTTGAGCAGCTTGGCCATGTCCTCGATCTGGCGTTCTTCCATAGGCACACCCCTTGATTGGACAATTAAGTGCTTAATTTAATACTGACCAGAGGGGGATTTGTAAAGGGAAATTATTTTTTCCCGTGGGGGCCGAGGCGGACCCGGCTGCCGATGGCGGCCCGTAGGCGTTGGGCGGCGTTTCCCTGGTTGACCGCGATTTCGAGGGCGCCCCTGCTGCCGATGAGCACCACCACCTCGCCGGGGGCGGCATCGGCGTAAGTGCGGCTGATTCCCGCGAGCGGTTGGCCGTTGAGGTGGACCGCCAGCTGGGCGGGCGCCTTGGCCAGGGCCGCCAGTTCCGCGGTGGTGCAGTTGGTGATGAGGTTGCCGAAGTGGTCGATGGCCACCACCTCCGCCTCCACGGTGTCGCTGCTGGCATCGAGGCGGGGCTGGGGCAGGGCGAGGCAAACGGCGTCGGTTGCGGGGATGGCGGGGCCGATTGCCGCGGGTTCCGTGCCGGTGACCAGGGCGGCGGCGACCGGGGCGAAGATGTCGCGGCCATGGAAGGTGGCGCTCCGCTGCGGCAGGAAGAGCGCCTCGTTGCTGACCAGATGGAGTTCCTTGGGGCAGGAGGCGGTGAAGAGCGGGGTGAGCACCCCGTTGTCCGGGGCGAGGAAGCGGCCCTGGTCGGTGACGAGCAGGAGAATCCGGCGTTCGCTGCCCACGCCGGGATCGACCACCACCACGTGGAGGGTCGTGGGCGGGAAGTACCGCCAGGAGGCGGCAAGCAGCCAGGCGGCCTGGCGGACGTCCTGGGGCGGCACCGCGTGGCAGAGGTCGATGATGCGGGCCTCCGGGGCGCGGCAGGC
>JBFLYY010000190.1:0-11607 GCA_040756495.1 Thermodesulfobacteriota bacterium
CAGCCATGCGAAAACCTCCTGGCGGAAAGGGTGCGAAGAAAGGGGTGTCTGCTTGACTACTCTTCGGCCGGGAGAGCATTACTCTTTAACGGATTTCTTGCCGGCCGTCGGGCTTTGCGGGCCGAGGGCCGCGGCAAGGGAGGAGAGGTCGGCCGGCGCCTCCAGGGCAGCCCGGCGGTTCTCTTCCAGGATGCGCAGATAGATCTCCTCCCGGTGGACGGCCACGTCCACCGGCGCCTCGACTCCCAGCTTCACCTGGCCGCCCTTGATCTCCAGCACCCGGACGGTAATCCCGTCCCCGATGGCAATGGCCTCTCCCACCTTCCTGGCAAGTACGAGCATGGTCGCCCTCCCTGGCTTGACGAAATGTGAATCCCTCCTGAAAACGGAGCATACCCCTCTGGCGGGAGCATACCCCCTTTTACTGGAGAAAATCAACCAGGCTGAGTTGCATGGTCTTGGCCGCGGCGGAAAGGGCGGCCTGATAGGCGACCTCCTTGGTTTTCATGTCCAGCAGCGCCTTGGTGAGATCGGTATCCTCCTGCTCGGAGAGGTTTTCCGTGTTGGAGAGGTGGAGGTTCGTGTAGATCTGGGTCTGCACCGTGATGCGGTTGGCCCGGGCGCCGAAGTCGGAGATCTGGTTGGTCAGGCTGTCGAGCAGGGTTTCGAGATCCCCGATGGAGTCGCCGATGGAGCTGACCTGGACATTTTCCGCGGTGATGCCCGCCGCATCGAGGAAATTGCTGGTGTCGTCGCTCACGGTAAAGGTGTAACGGCCGGGATCGCGGCTTTCCAGGTGGAGGTAGCCGCTGTCGTCCCAGTAGGCCTTCATGCCGGGGACGGCGTTGAGGCGCTGGGAGATATCCTCGAGGGTGTCGTTGGCCGGGTCGATGCCGATCTCGGTGGTGGAGAGGGTGGTGGGCGGCACGGTGTCGTTCTGGGTCACGGTCAGGGTAAAAGCGCCGCTGACCACATCCTCCGCCAGCGGCAGGCCGGTGTTGCCGCTGGCGATGGTGGCGCTGGTGTCCGAGGCCTGGACAAAGCCGGTCACGGCCTTGAACTCCTCGCCGCTGAGGAAGTTCTCGAAGTCCTTGAGAACCGAGAAGACCCCCGAGTCGAAGATCGCGTCCATGCCGTTCTTGCTCACCGCGACCGTACTCCGCTGGCCGACCTTGATGGTGAAGTCGTTGTCGCGGTCCCCGGCGTAGCGGACGTAGTCGTTCTGGCGGTAGATGGTGTTGACCCGGATCTCGCCGTCGCCGGCGGTATCCCCTTCCTGGCCGGTCACGGTGGCGCCGCCCGCAAGACCCATGGCGGTAAAGCCGGTTTCCGTGCTGCTGGTGGGGGTGAGGCCGCTTTCCAGGCTGAACTGCTGGTCGGAGAAGAGCCGGACCGTGCCGAAGTAGACCTTGCTGTGCGGTTTCGGGTTGCCGCCGTTGAGATGGGTCACCTTTTCGCCGAGGGCCGAGGTCTGCACGTGCAGATTGCGGCCGTCGAGGGCGGTCAGTTGCAGGCGGCCGGCGGAATCGCGGCCGGCCACCACGCCGGTGGCGTCCTGTTTGCTGTTGATGGCCGCGACCAGGGCGTTGCTGCTGTCGAGGTCGGTGATCGCCGTGCTGCTGGCAAAGATGTCCACCCCGTTGATGACGAGATCGCCCGTGGAGAGATAGACCGGCGTGGAGCCATAGGTGAGCTTGCCGTCGGCGGTGAGGTCGCCGCTGATGCCGGTCTCGTTTTCGCCGCCGTCGAGCCCCAGCTCCTTGAGGATGTTGTCGTCGTTCAGGTTGTTGGGGCTGGAGAGTTCGAACGCCGCCTCCGAGGAAAAGGCGACCTTGCCGGTGTTGTGGGTGGCGTCGGCGTAAGTGGTGCTGTCGCTCAGGCCGGTGCGGGCGGTTTCCGCCGCGCTGAAACCGGCGAGCACGATGGGGGTCTCGTCGCCCTCCAGGGTGTTGGCGAGCACCACCGAGTCGCTGATGCCGCCGTTGTTGCCATCGCCCCGGCTGGCGGTGACCCCGGTCTGGTCGCTCACCGCGTTGATGGCGTCCGCCACCTGCTGGCTCACGGCCACGGGATTGGAGCCGTTGGCGTTCACGTTGACCGTGACGCCGTTCAGGGTGAAGCTGATCGTCGAGGTGCCAAGGGTGTTGTCGGCCGCCGCGCCGTCGCCGTAGAGGGTGGTGAGGGTGGCGGTCACCCCGGTGCTGCTGCTGATTTCGTTGATCGCCTCCTTGAGGTCGAGGCCGCGTTGCATGAAGAGGCCGTTGGTCGCGCCGTTCAACGCCACGGCCGTGATGGTCGGGATGCCGTTCACCGCCAGATCCCCGGCGTTGATGGCGATGTTGTTGGCCATGGTGGCGGTCAGCTTGGCGGATTCGCTGCCGGCCTCGATGGCGCCGGAGGCCAGGAGCGAGGCCGGGGTGAGCTGGGCGGTGACCCCGAGTTCGGCGCTGCGGCTGTTGATCGCCTCGGCCTTGGCCGCGGCGGAGATGTCGGCGTAGATCGTCGAGATCCCGTCGCTGGCGGTGGTGACCTCGGTGCCGTTGACCAGGAGGTCTCCGGTGGCAAGGGCGGAGCCGTAGCGCAGGACGCCGTCGCCGGCCTCGTCGGCGAAGCCCTTGCTGCCGCCGCCCAGGCCGAGAAGGTTGAGGACGGAGTCGCTGGCGGTATCGCTGGTCGCGATGTCGAAGGCGGCGGTGGAGCTGAGCGAGATGTCGCCGGTGTTGTGGGTGGCATCGGCCGCCTGGCCGGTGGCCGCGGTGTTGGCAAGCCCGGTGAGGGCAGACTCGCCGGCGCTCAACCCCAGAACGGTGATGGCGGATTCGTCTCCCGGCAGGGCATTGGACAGGACGACGGAATCGGCAACGCCGCCGTTGGTGGCGTCGCCCACCGCGGCGCTGACCCCGGTGCGGTCGCTGACGGCGTTGATGGCCGCCGCCACGTCGGTGGCGGTCTGGTTGGCGCTCACCCCGCCGGTGGAGACGTTGACCACCTCGCCGTTGAGATAGAAGGAGAGGGTGGTGGCGCCGGGGGCGGTGGCGGCCGCGCCGGCATAGAGGGTGGTGAGGGTGGCGCTGACCCCGCTGCCGGCGGCATTGACCGCGGTCTTGAGGTTGCTGGCCCCGCTCATGTTGAGGCCGTTGGTAAGGCCGGCGGTGAGCACCACGGCACCGATGTCGGTGTTGTTGAGCAGGACGTCGCCGGCCGTAAGATCGGCGCTGTTGTCCACCGTGCCGGTCAGGCGCCCTTCCATGCGGTTCATGGCGGCGCCGTTGATGAAATAGCCGTCGCGGGCGTTCTGGACAAAGGGTGCGGGCTCGGCCTCGGTGTAGCCGGTGGTGCGGAAGCCGCCAAAGATGTACTTGCCGTTCACCTGGGTATTGCCGAGGAGAATGGCCTGTTCCCAGAGGTGGCGGACCTCTTCGGCGGCGCTTGCCCGGTTGGCCGCGGTCATGGAGGCATTGGCCTGCTGGACCGCCAGGGTCTTGGCCCGCATCACCAGATCCTTGATCTGGGTCAGGGCGTTTTCCGAGGCGGAGATGATCTTGTTGCCGGAGCTGAGGTTGTCCTGGTACTGGCTCAGTTCGGAGAGGTTGGTGCGCAGCCCCAGGGCGGTGATGAGGTTGACCGGATCGTCCGAGATCTTGGACATCTGCCGGCCCGAGGAGATCTGGTTGTTGACGTCGTTCAGGTCGCTGGTGAGCCGGTTGAGGTTCCCCAGGATGTTCTGGTGGATGCTCTTCATGGTGACGCGCATACTCTCGCCCTCCTATCGCACCGAATCGAGCAGGGTCTGCAGCATCTCGTCGGACATGTTGATCAGCCGCGAGGCCGCGGTAAAGGCCTGCTGGTATTTGATGAGGTTGGCCATCTCCTCGTCGAGGGAGACGCCGGAGACCGAATCGCGCATCTCGCTCATCTGGTTGGCGACCAGGGTGTTGAATTCCACGCTGCGGCTGATGGTGCGCCCGAGGTTGCCGATGTCGCCCACCAGGGCGTTGTAGAAGCCGTTCAAGGAGTTGTCGGCCCCGCCCCGGAAGGCGATGTCGTCGCGGCTGGCCACGGTGGTGATCGTCAGGACGTTGGTGTTGTCGCCGCTCAGGATCTCGCCGTTCGTGCCGACGGTGCCGGCGGCGATATGGTTGAGGTTGTTGACGATGGTGTCGTTGATGGCGATGGAGCCGGCGCTGTGGCCGGTGAAGAAGGTGTTGAGCCCGGAGATCTGGAGGAAATTCGAGGTGTCGTTGGCAAAGGCAAAGGCATGGCTGCTGTCCGGATTGAGCTGGATGCGGTTCTGGTTGATGGTGGCGGTGAGCCAGGTGTTGCCGGGGCCGGCGGCATTGACCACGGCGTTGTTGATGGCGTCCACCGCGTCCTGGAGGCTGTAGAGCCGGGCCGTGGAGACGGTCACCGCCTGGGGCAGGGCCAGCGAGCCGTCGCTGTTGTAGAGCCAGATGTCGAAACTGCCGCCGTCGCCCACCAGCTCGTTGGCGTACTGGTAGCCCTGGATGAGGACCGGATCGCTGGCGCTGGGGTTGTAGGTGAACTTGCCGTCGTTGGTCGTGGTGTCGCCGGCCACGGAATCGAGGCCGAGCTGGGCGAGATAGGTGTCGTCGTTGCCCGCCGAAACCGAAAGGGGGGTGGTGGCAAAGAGGGTGATCTCGCCGGTGTTGTGGCTGGCATCGGCGCCGTACGCGGTGCCGGCCAGGCCGTCGAGGCCGAGATCGGAGGTGGTGGCCGCGCCGGCGAAGGTGCCGGTGAGGTTGTCGATGGTGATGTCCGACTCGTCGCCCGCGTTTTCGTTGGAAAAGACGAGGGAGTTGAGCACCCCGCCGTTGGTGGCGTCGCCGACCTCGGCCTTCACCGTCACCTCCGGCGGCAGGTTGGCGGTGGTGGCGTTGTAGGTGGCGAGGTCGCTGTTCACCTCGGCGGCCAGATTGGCGGCAAAGGTGGCGTTGTTGCCGACGTCGCCGGCCACCACGGTGTAGTCGATGGTGGCGCCGTTCACCGTGAAGCTGATGGTGTCGCCGGCCTGGATGGCGGCCGCGTTCACCGCGCTCCCCGCCACCAGGGTCGTCAATTTGGCATCGACTCCGGTCAGGGCATTGTTGATGGCGGTTGCGGCATTGGCCGCCTTGGTCATGGCCAGGCCGTTGACCGCGGTGCCGCCGCTGATCTGGCCCACGGTGCGGTCGTTGATGGTGATGGTGCCGGCGGCAATGGTTTCGCTGGCCGTGGAGGCATCCACGACGCCGGTGATGACCGCGGTGTTCTTGGCGGTCTCGGCGCCGAGCAGGGTGCTGTCGAAGTACTGGAGACCCACGCCCTGGGTGTGCTGCTGATTCAGTTCCCGGATGAGGGAGTTGGCCAGGGCGTCGAGGCGGCCCATGAAGTTGGAGGGGTCGTTCTCGGCCAGTTCCCCGCGGATTTCGAGCCAGCCGCCGATCTTGCCGCCCAGTTCCGCGCCCGAGCCCACCGCCCGGCTCGTCTCGTTGCCCTCGATGTCCTGGTTGACCCAGTAGAGCTGGTTGTTGCTCCAATCGACCCGCCAGTATTCGTCGGTCTCCACCAGGGAGTGGCCGTCGGCCATGAGCACGGTGTACTGGCCCACCGAGTTTTCGAAGTAGGTGATGTCCAGCAGGCCGGAGAGTTCCTTCACCAGCTCGTCGCGCCGGTCGCGCAGGTCGTTGGCCGAGGCCTTCGGCCCTTCGGCCGTGCTGATCTGCACGTTCAGGGCGGCGATCTGCTGGGTGAGGGAGTTGACGTCCTCCATGGCGGTGTCGAGGTTGATGCCGATGTCCTGCCGGGTGCGGATGATCTCGGCGGTCATGGTGTGGAGCTGGTCGGCCAGCAACTGCCCCGCCTGCACCACCCCCTGGCGGGTGGCGAGGATTTCCGGATTGTTGCTCAGATCCTGCCAGGAGGACCAGAACTGGTTCAGCAGATCGTTTAAGGCGAGTCCCTGGGCCTCGTTGAAGATGGTCTCCACCACCCGCAGCGATTGTTCCTGGGCCTCCAGGTTGCCGAGCAGGGACTGCTGGTTGTTGATGCGCTCGGTCATGAAGCGGTCGTAGGCGCGGGCGATGTAGTCGCCGTGCACGCCGCCGCCCAGGGTGCCGGCGGCGATGGGGGTGGCCTGGTTCGGGACCAGCTCAAGGGACTGCCGGGTATAGCCCTCGGTGTCCACGTTGGCCACGTTGTGGGACGCGACCTGGACCGAGAGCTGGTGGGCGAGCAGGGCCTCCTTGGCGATGCTGAGGACGTGGGAAATGCCGGCCATGGCCTTATACCGCGCGACTGATCAGGGCGGGGCGGTTGGCGGAAGGCGGTTTGCGGCCGTTCCCCCTGCCCCGCTGGTAGGAGTCCTGGTTTTCGGCAGCCGCGCTGGTGATGAGCGAGATGGCATCGTTCAGATAGCGCTGGGTATCCTCGGCGAAATGACGGTTGATGGTGTTCTTGGCAACGATCTGTTCGCGCAGCGTCAGCAGACGTTGCCGGGCAGCGGCGAGCCGTTCGCGTTCCTCGCCCCGGGCCAGCCCTTTGAGCACGCCGGTGAGGTTCGCTTTTCCGGCGGTGCCGGCCAGCAGCTGGCCGATCATTTCCTGCAGGAGCGCGTCTGCCGCCTGGATGCGGGTGAGCAGGCCGGTTTTCCGCCGGGTCAGCGCCACCAGGGTCTGGACCTCCATCGCCACCAGGGTGGCCTGTTCCTGATCGAGCAGGGCGAGCAGTTCCTCGGAAAGGGCCGCCTCCTGTTCCAGAACTTCGAAGAGGCGGGGAGGAACGGTGGTCGGCGCCATGATGGTTGCGGTGGTCATATGCTCCTCGTTTATTTCCGGATGGGGTGCTGGTCCCTGATCTGGCGGTAGAGCAGTTCGCCAAAGCCCATGCCCTTGCCCTGCGCCATTTTCTTGGCCAGTTCGTTGTCGTACATGGAACGGTACATCTCCTCGGCGAAACCGCCGCCGAGCAATCCGCCTTCCGGGACGCTTTCGCGGGCGATGCGCAGGCTCCGCTCGAGGATGATCGCCTCGAAATCGCTGCACGCCTGGCGCAGTTTCCTTTCCTTGAGCGTATCGGCAGCAAGGCCTTTTTCCTTGAGCGGGACCGCGGGCGGCGTGGTGATTTTCATGGTCGTCGCCTCCGGCTCAGATGATTTCGAGATCCGCCTGCAGGGCGCCCGAGGCCTTCATGGCCTGGAAGATGGCGATGAGGTCGCGGGGGGCCACGCCCACGGCGTTCAGGGCCCGCACCACCTCGCCCAGCGAGGTGCCTTCGGCGAAGTTCACCAGCTTCTGGCCGTTGTTGCCGCTGACCATCGCCTTTTCCGTCGATGGCGGCGTGGCCGGCGGCGTGGGGGTGATCTGCAGGCTCAGGTTGCCGTGGGAGAGCGCCAGGGCGGTAAGGCGGACGTTTTCGCCCATCACCACCGTGCCGGTCCGTTCGTCGAGCACGACCCTGGCGGTGCGATCCGGTGTGACCTCGATGTTCTCAAGGGTCGCCAGGAGGGCGATCTCGCTCTCCTGGTAGGTGTCCGGCACCGTGACCTCCACGGTGGCGCCGTCCTTGGCCTGGGCGTATTTGCCGCCCAGGGCCTGGTTGATGGCGCCCGCCATCCGGTGGGCGGTGGTGAAGTCCGAGGTGGTAAGCGAGATGGCGATGCTCTTCTTCCGGGCAAAGGAGACGGGAACCTCCCGTTCCACCGAGGCGCCGGCCGGAATGCGGGCCACGGTCAGGTGGTTCTTCTGGCGGCCGGTCTGGGCGCCCTGCACCTCGAAGCCGCCGATGCTGATCGCCCCCTGGGCGATGGCATAGACCTGGTTGTCGAGCCCTTTCATCGGCGTGGCGAGCAGGGTGCCGCCCTGGAGAGAGGAGGCGTCGCCCACCGAGGAGAGGGTCACGTCGATGGCCTGGCCGGCCTTGACAAAGGGCGGCAGTTTGGCGGTGACGATGACGCTCGCCACGTTCTTCACCTTGATCTCCTGGGGATCGATCTTGACCCCCATGTTGCGCATGAGGTTGGCCAGGCCGTTGGTGGTGAAGGCGGCGTTCTTGCCGTCGCCGGTGCCGTTTAAGCCCACCACGATGCCGTAGCCCACGAGCTGGTTGTCGCGCACCCCCTTGACCGCGGCAAGATCCTTGATGCGGGCGGCAAGGGCCGGCTGGGCGGCGAACAGCAGGGCCACGAGCAGGATGGCCGCGCGGGCAGCCGGCCGGCATGGTGTCGCCACGGAAAGGGGGCGGGGTGATGTCTGGTCGGTCGTCATGTCGGCTCCTGCGTCTCTCTTTCTCTGGTCTGGCGAGATAGCAAGGGACATGCCACTCTCGCGTGGGTGGCTGTTTGTCCCGTGATTCCGGCGCGTTGTGTTTCTTCGTTCTCCTGCTGCCGCCTGCCTTTTCCGGTTGTCCGGCAGATTTTTCCCAGCGGCCTTTCGCGTGGGGGTTCCATCAGAACGGCCAGATCACGTCGAAGGCACGGGCGAGCCAGCCGGGCTGCTGCTTGTCGCCAATGACGCCCTGGCCGCTGTACTCGATGCGGGCATCGGCGATCCGCGAGGAGAGTACCGAGTTGTCCGCCGAGATGTCGCTGGGCCGGATGATGCCGGAGAGGATCAGGGTCTGGGTCTCGTTGTTCACCCGCACCTCCTGGTAGCCGCGGATCACCAGGTTGCCGTCCATGGTCTTGTCGATCACCCGGGCGGAGATGGTGGCCTTGACGTCGCTTTTCCGTTCGGTGTTGCCCTTGCCGTCGTAGTCGTTGGTCAGCGTGGCCTGCAACTCGGTGGCCGAGGGCGAGAAGCGGCTGTTGCGCTCGGCCAGCCATTGTTCGAAGCCGAAGAAGGAGGAGATGCCGCCCGAGGCGGTGGAGGTGCGTTCGGTCTTGGTCTTGGCCTCCTTCTTGCCGCTCGAGGTCTCGACGATGCGGACCAGGATGATGTCGCCCACGGCGCTGGCCCGGCTATCCTTATAGAGGTTGAGGCCGGTGGCCGCGCTGTAGATGCTGCCCTCGTCCGGCGGCGTCTGCTTCTGGCCCGTCTCCGGCAGGGTGTAGCGTTCCGGCAGGGCCGCGGCCGGCTGTTGGCCCTGGGCGGCGCAGCCGGTGAGGGCGGCGAGGCAGAGGGCGAGCAGGGGTGCTGCGATTCTGGGCATGGCGTACCTCCTTCGAGTTGTCGGCCGCGCAGAAGTCGCTCCGCCGACGGTTCACTCTGTGGAATTCGTTGTTTTCCTGTTCCAGCCCGCCGGGATTCGGGGGCTGGATCGTCACAGTTCCGTTTCCACCACCCCGCTGTCGATGACCCGGGCGGTGATTTCCTTGCGGCTCATCAGGTTTTTGACCCGGACGAGTTCGCCGGCGGCCCCGTTGTCGCGGGCCTGGCCCGGCACGGTGACCCGAATCGCGCCGCTGCTGGCCATGATGGTCACCCGGTCGCCCCGCTTGACCAGCGTTGGGCTTTCCAGCAGGTCCGGGTAGAGAATGGCGCCGGGCTGAAGCGAACTCTTGAGCTGCTTGCCGATCGCCTCCTCCGGCCGGCGGAGCACCGCGGGGTCGAGGTTGCCGATCTCGCGCCGCACCGTGCCGAGGTCGCTGGCGTGGAGCTGGTGGTGGCGGTCGAGTTTCCTGGTGGTGCAGAGTACGGGGCCGTACAGGAGCAGATCGCCGTTCAACCGGACCTGCCCCTCCTCCTGGCCGTTGACCAGGATGGCGACGGTGAGCGCGTTTTTGCCCAGACGGACGGCGGATGCGCGTTCCAGCACGGCCACGCTGTAGTCGCTGCTGCTCACGGCGAGCGTGGCGGGCTGCGTCTCCAGCCGGCGGACCTCGAGGTCGGTCGCCGGCCATGGCGTCCCCTGACGAAGGAGGTCGCGGAAGAGCGAGGCAAACTCCTCCTGGCCGATGGTGTGGCCGCGCGGTTGGGCAACGGCCGTCCCGGCGCCCAGGCAGGCGATCAGCAGCAGGCCGAGAATCGGAAGCAGTCGCAGGCGCATCAGGCTCTTACCGGACCAGGTTGTTGGCGATTTCAAGGAGCTGGTCCGCCGTCTGCACCGTCTTGGAGTTCACCTCGAAGGCGCGCTGGGTGATGATGAGGTTGACCAGTTCCTCTGTGACGTCCACGTTCGAGACCTCGACGAAGCGCTGCATGAGCAGGCCCATGCCATCGACGCCGGGGTTTGCCTCCCGGGCAACGCCCGAGGCCTCGGTCTCCTTGAAGAGGTTGGCGCCTTCGGCGCGCAGGCCGCCGGGGTTGACGAAGTCGAAGAGGGTGATCTGGGTGGTGGCCACCACCTGCTGTGCCGCGTCCTTGGCCTGGAGGATGCCGCTCGAATCGATGCTGACGCTGACCGCCTCGGGCGGGATGGCGAACTCCGGCTGGAGCCGGTCGCCGTTCTGGGTGACGATGTAGCCGTCCTGGTCCCGGGTGAAGGCGCCGGCGCGGGTATAGTACTCCTCGCCGTTGCGGACGATCTGGAAGAAGCCGCGGCCCTCGATGGCCCAGTCGAGATCGTTGCCGGTCTCGGTGAGGCTGCCCTGGGTGAAGATCTTCTGGGTCGCCACCGGCTGCACGCCGAGGCCCACCTGGATGCCCGAGGGCACCCGGCCGCCGTCCACGGTCTCGGTGCCCATGGCCCGCAGTTCCTGGTAGAAGAGATCCTCGAACTGGGTGCGGCTCTTCTTGAAGCCGGTGGTGTTGACGTTGGCCAGGTTGTTGGAGATGGTGTCGAGCTGGAGCTGCTGGCCGTTCATGCCGGTACGGCCGGAGTAGAGTGCGCGGATCATGGCAAGTCCCCTTTTCTAGGTAACGCTGTTTTAGACGTTCAGGCTGCCAACCCGGCGGACGGCCAGGTTGTCGATGTCGTCGATGGCGCGGATCATTTTCTGTTGCCCCTCGTAGGCCCGCTGCAGGTCGATGAGTTCGCTCATTTCCTCGATGGTGTTGACGTTGGCCTTTTCCAGGTAGCCCTGTTTCACCTCGACCCCCTCCACGGCCTGTTCCTGGGTGGTCTCGTTCTTTATGCGGAAGAGGTTCTCCCCCTCCTTCGCGAGGTCGCGGAGATCGGCGAAGGTAACGATGGAGAGCTGGTTGACCACCTGACCATCGACCAGCACCCGGCCGGCGCGGTCGATGACCACCTCCTCGCCCTCCACCACTACGGGGCCGCCCTCGCCGATGACCTGGGCGCCGTTGGGCATCTTGAGCTGGCCGTCGGCGTCCAGTTCGAAGTTGCCGGCGCGGGTATAGCGCACGCCTTGCGGGGTCTGCACCCTGAAAAAGCCGGGGCCGGAGAGGGCGAGGTCGAGGGGGTTTCCGGTCTGTTCCGTGACTCCCTGGCCGTGGTTCGTCAGAATATTGAGCGCCTTGCCAACCCGTTGACGGTTTCGGGTGACGTTGTAGAGCATCTCGTCGAAGGTGACGCTCTCCTTCTTGTAGCCCGCGGTATCGACGTTGGCCAGGTTGTTCGAGACCTGGTTCAGCCGCTGCTGCTGGGCAATCAGGGTTTCGACGCTTTCGACCATTCCCAGCCGGTTGTGGATGAACATGGCGCACCTCGTGGTTGCGGTTTGGGGAGGGGTTATGCAAGAGGTGTGCCGTTTTCGGCAGAGGGGCGGGATGC
>JBFLYY010000191.1:0-5686 GCA_040756495.1 Thermodesulfobacteriota bacterium
GACATTGTTCGCTACGTGCCCGACAAGGTGGTCACCTGTGTCGGCATCGAATCGCAGATCATGGCGGCCATCGACCGGGTCTATGCCGGCAGCAAACCGGCACCCACCGTTGCCAAGGTGGAGCGCGAGGCTGAGGAGGAATCCGCCGCGGTCCCGGTGGTGAACGACCTCATCCTCCAGGCGGTGCGCCAGGGGGCGAGCGACATCCACCTCGAACCCACGCCCGAGAACGTCCGGGTCCGCTACCGGGTGGACGGCCTGCTGCGCCATGCCGCCCACTTTCCGCTGGAGATGCACCCCAGCATGGTCTCGCGCCTCAAGATCATGTCGCAGCTCGACATCGGCGAGCGCCGCAAGCCGCAGGACGGCCGTTTCGAGATCCCGGTCTCGGGCCGCGAGTTCGACGTGCGCGTCTCGATCCTGCCCATAAGCGGCGGGGAAAAGGT
Organism: Thermodesulfobacteriota bacterium; assembly: GCA_040756495.1. GTDB lineage: Bacteria > Desulfobacterota > Desulfobulbia > Desulfobulbales > Desulfurivibrionaceae > JAJZRJ01. Next base: position 447 of record JBFLYY010000191.1, read on the forward strand.
GGTGCTGCGTTTGCTCGACAAGAGCCAGGTGAAGATCGATCTTGCGAGCCTCGGCTTCGAGCCCGACCACCTCACACTCTTTGCCGAGCACCTCCACCGGCCCCACGAGATCATCCTGGTCACCGGCCCCACCGGCAGCGGCAAGACCACCACCCTCTACGGGGCATTGAACCACATCAACTCCGTGGAAAAAAACATCGTCACCGTGGAAGACCCGGTGGAATACGAACTGGCCGGCATCAACCAGGTGCAGGTGAACCGCAAGGCAGACCTCACCTTTGCCAACTCGCTGCGCTCCATCCTGCGCCAGGATCCGGACGTGATCATGATCGGCGAGATCCGCGACGCCGAAACCGCCGAGATCGCCATCCAGGCCGCGCTCACCGGCCACCTGGTCCTCTCGACCCTGCACACCAACGACGCGGCCGGCGCCATCACCCGCCTGATCGACATGGAGATCCCGCCCTTCCTCATCGCCTCGTCGGTGGGGCTGGTTCTGGCCCAGCGGCTGGTGCGGATGCTCTGCCCGCTCTGCCGCGAAGCCTTCAGCCCGCCCGAGGCCTTGCAGGAAGAGATGGGCCTTGCCTTCGACCCGACCCGCACCATCTACCGCGCCAAGGGCTGCGCCAAGTGCGACAACAGCGGCTTCAAGGGGCGGGTGGCCATCTACGAGACCCTGCCGGTCTCCTCGGCCATCGAGGAACTCATCATGAACAAGGCATCGAGCCACGAGATCTTCCGGCAGGCCCAGAGTGAAGGCATGCAGTCGCTCAGGCAGGCGGGCATCGCCAAGGTGCTGGCCGGCGTCACCTCGCTGGACGAGGTGCTGCGCGTCACCCTCGATACGCGGGGCTAAACGTGCCCCCCTTCCGCTACGAGGCAATCAACGCCAGCGGCAAGATCGTCACCGGCATCCTCACCGCCGAGGCGATCCCGGAGGTGGAGGAGTGGCTGGCCAAAAACGGCCTGAGCCCCCTCGCCATCCAGGTGGCCGCCGAGGGCAGCGAAGACAGCGCCAACGAGCCGGCCGCCGTCACCCTCAAGGACCGCCTGCTCGGGGTGCGGCTCGACGATCGCATCCTCTTCTGCCGCCAGACCGCCACCATGCTCGGCGCCGGCGTCCCGATCCTCCAGGCGCTCAAGGTGATGAGCCAGCAGGTGGTAAACCCGATTTTACGGCAGGCGATCCTCGACATGATCGGCGGTGTCGAGAGCGGCGCGAGCCTGAGCGACGCCTTTGCCCGCTACCCCAAGATATTCAACACCCTCTTCTACAACGTCATCCGGGTCGGCGAGGAGACCGGCACCCTGGACCGCTCGTTTACCTACCTGGCCGACCTCTACGAGAACGAAAAGGAGATCACCGAGCGGATCAAGGCCGCGACCCGCTACCCGAAGATCGTGGTCACCGCCCTCCTTGGCGCCATCTTCTTCCTGATGACCTTCGTGGTGCCGAAGTTCGTCAAGCTCTTTGCCTCCGCCAAGGTGGCGCTCCCTCTTCCCACCCGGATACTCGTGGCCGTGAGTTCCTTCCTTGCCAGCAATGTCTTTCTGATTCTGCTCTTCGTGGCCGCCGTGGTGGCAGCCTACCGCTTGGCCCTCAACTACGAGGAGTTCGTGCTGGCGCGGGACCGCCTCGCCCTCAGGGTGCCGGTCTTTGGCCCCTTGGCCACCAAGATCTACATGGCCCGCTTCTGCCGCGTCTTTTCGGTGCTCACCACGAGCGGCATCGACATCATCCGCACCCTGGACCTGGCCGCCACGGCCCTGGAAAACAAGGTGCTTTTTCTGATGATGGAGGCCATTCGGGATGACGTGGAAAAAGGCGTGAACCTCTACGAGGCCATGGGCAAACACCCGGCAGTACCGCCGCTGGTGCGGGAGATGGTGGCGGTGGGAGAACAGTCCGGCCAGCTCGATACCATGCTCGGCAAGGTGGCGGACTACTACGACGCGGAGAGCAACTACACGATCAAACACCTTTCCACCGTCATCGAACCAGTGCTCATCCTGGGGCTCGGCATCATCGTCGGTTTCATTGCTCTGGCCATCTTTAGCCCCATGTGGAACATGATGAAGGCAGCACGGGGCTTCTGATCTTGCCGGGATAGAAAAAAAGGCCGAACCCAACCGGGTTCGGCCTTTCACATTTCGTCGGTCTGCAACCGCTGTTTACCAGCTCTTGATCAGTACCGCCTTGGAAGTCCCAGGAGTCGTATTATCTTCCGCCGTCTTGATCGCAACGATGTAGGTGTCCGAGGCGTTGCAGGTGGCATCCGCGCTCAGACAGACACAGCCGCCCACCGCCGGACCCGCTGCATTGATAGCAGTATTTGCATTGCAGTTGGCGATGACGTTATCAGCCACCCAGCCATCCGGCAGACCGCCGTCCAGGGCCGCCCCCAGCGAGGTTCCATCATCGACCGGCCCGCCAGCCGGCTGCGTCTTGCCGGTGAGATAGGCGGCATAGTTGATTGCCACCGCCCCTTGGAGGCCACCGTACACGCCATTGGCTGCCGCTTCTTCCGCGTCGCTCTTCAGGTCGATGAACTGCGGTACCGCCACTGCCGCCAAGATACCCAAAATGACGATGATGATGATCAATTCGATGAGTGTAAAACCCTGCTGCCCCGATGTACTTCTTTTTGCCTTGTTCATGTCTGGACCTCCGTTGTACGCGTTATCCCCTTTGCCCCGTTGCCATGGTGCGACAAGAACCACAGCAAAGCCTCATGGCAAACCGTCCCCCACGGCCTGCCACACAGATTTCCCATCTAACATCTTTAAATTACCAGAAAAAAACACGAAACAAAAGCAGAAGTTGGAGTGTGCGTGAGGTTGCAGATCTCTGTCAAGGCGGAAACCGCTCCGAATCATCCCTTGCGCCCTGCCTCCCCACGAACTTCTTGACAAAACCATCGCTCCTTAATAGTTTTTGAAGAGCCTAATTTGTTTCGGTCGTCGCGCTGCACGCAGCCCAGGCCCTCTCCCAACCCAAGGCCACGCATGAAAAAGAACTCCCATCTGAGCGCCAGCCTGGAAGACTATCTCGAGACCATCTTCCACATCGTGGCCGAAAAGCAGGTGGCGCGGGCCAAGGAGATCGCCAGCCGCCTCAAGGTGAGCCGCTCCTCGGTCACCGAGGCCTTCCGCTCCCTCTCGCAAAAGGGGCTCATCAACTACGCGCCCTACGAGGTGATCACCCTCACCACGGAAGGCGAAAAGCTGGCCAGGGACGTGATCGAACGCCACAACGCCCTGAAGGATTTCTTTATCAAGGTGCTGGCTGTGGACGAAAAGCTTGCCGAGGAGGGTGCCTGCAAGATCGAACACGCCGCGCCGCGCCAGATCATCGACCGGCTCACCCAGTTCGTGCGCTTCATCGAGGAATGCCCGCGCGGCGGCCACGACCTCATCAAGAGCTTTGCCAGATACTGCAAGCACGGCAAGGCAACCGACAAATGCCAGGAATGCATTGCACTTTGCCTTGATAAATAAAAATTACCGGGTAGGATAGAGGCATCGCGCAGCCAGTTTCAGGAGAGAGTCGCAATGGACGGTACGTTTAAGGAAGGTTGGTACATGCATCCCAGTCTGGGCTTGATCCGCGTCTTTGTCAGCGGCCCGGAATGGGTCTATGTCTGCTATACCAAGAATGGCAATAAGGCGCTCTCCAAGGAACGCGCCATGGACGCCTGGACCTGGGCCTTGAGCGAGCCCACCCGCGTCGAGGGCTTTACCGACTGATCCCACCCCGCGCCGCTTGAAAAACAACAAGGCCGCAGCGTCCTCACCGGACGTTGCGGCCTTTTTTGCGACCTTGCTTCCCGGAGTGCCGCTTACGCCAGGCGGGCCAATGCCTCCTTGAGCCGCTGCATGCCCTTCTCGATGATGGCCATCGAGGTGGCGAAGGAGAAGCGGACAAAGGGATCGGCGCCGAAGGCCGCGCCAGGCACGGTGGCGAGCAGCGCCTTGTCGAGCAGGTAGTCGGCCATGTCCACCGAGTTGGTGATGGTCTTGCCCTCGACACTCTTGCCGTAGTAGGCGGAGAAGTTGGGGAAGACGTAGAAGGCGCCCTTGGGCCGGACGCAGGTCACGCCGGGGATGGAGGCGAGTTCCTTCATGATGTACTCAAGGCGCGGCACAAAGGCGTCGCGCATGGTGCGCGGGAAGTCCTGCGGGCCGGTCACCGCCGCCAGCGCCGCCTTCTGCGCCACCGAGGAGGGATTCGAGGTGGACTGGCTCTGGATCTTGTTCATGGCGCCGATGATGTGCTTGGGCCCGGCCACGTAGCCGATGCGCCAGCCGGTCATGGCAAAGGACTTGGAGACGCCGTTCAATACCAGGGTCTGTTCGGCAAGGCGCGGATCGACATCGAGAATATGGGGCAATTTCTCGCCGCCGTAGACGATGGTGTCGTAGATGTCGTCGCTGATCACGATCCACCCCTTCTCGATGGCGAGCTTGCCGATCGCCTCCAGGGTCGCGGCGGAGAAGACCGAGCCGGTGGGGTTCGAGGGGCTGTTCAGGATGATGCCCCGGGTCTTGGGGGTGACGTAGCGGGCGAGTATGGCCGGGTCGAGGTCGAAGTCGCGCGCCTCGTCGAGCGGCACCTCCACCGGGGTGGCGCCGGCCAGCTGGACGATGGGCGGGTAGGAAACCCAGTAGGGCGCCGGCACCAGCACCTCGTCGCCCGGGCCGAAGAGGGCCTGGGCCATGTTGTAGAGCCCCTGCTTGCCGCCGCAGCAGACCTGGATCTGGTCCGCCTCGTAGGACCAGCCGTGATCCTCGCGGAAGCGCTGGCAGATCGCCTGGCGCAGCTCCAGGATGCCGGGCACCGGGGTGTAGCGGGTGAAGCCGTCGTCGATGGCCTTCTTGCCCGCGGCACGCACGTGCTCCGGGGTGTCGAAATCCGGCTCGCCGACGCTGAAGTTCAGGACATCGGCGCCCGAGGCCTTGAGGGCCTTGGCCTTGGCGTCCACCGCCAGGGTGGGGGAGGCCTTGATCTGCCGTACGCGTTCCGCCAGGGGGATGGTTGCAGTGGTCATGGTCGTTTCCTGCACTGGTTCAGGTTGGTGAAGTATCGCGTGCTCTCTTCCCTTGCGGGAGAGCTGATTTATAACCGTGAGGGCGCCAAGGCGCCAATATTTTTTTCACTCCCGCCTCTCTCCGGGCTCGCCGTAGAAAACCTCCCGCAGGAAAAGACCGTGGGCCGGGGCGGTGGGGCCGGCTTTGGCGCG
>JBFLYY010000192.1:0-3702 GCA_040756495.1 Thermodesulfobacteriota bacterium
GCCGGGGGCCACGACTGCCAGGGAGGCGGAGCCCCTGAGGCCGATCTCGCGGAAAGAGGTCATGATGCCCCAGACCGTGCCGAAAAGGCCGATAAAGGGCGCGGTGCTGCCGGTGGTGGCCAGGAAAGGCAGGGAGAGGCCGAGGCGGGAGAGTTCCAGCACCTCGGTCTTGTGCACCGCCCGCTTGAGCGGCTCCATGCCGGCCAGTCGCCGTTCCAGGGTCTCGGTGCTGCCCCCGGCCTGGCCTTTGCTGAGTTTTTGCAGTTCGTGATACCCGGTGAGGAAGATCGCGGCCTCCGGGCAGACCGTGGTCTTTTTCGCCGCCTTGTGGGCATCGGCCAGATCGCGGCACTCCCAGAAGGTGGCGACGAATTCCTCGGATTCCTGGCGGGCCTTGCGGAAGAGGCTGAACTTCTGGAAGACGATGTACCAGCAGTAAACCGAGAAGCCGAGCAAGAGGAGCATGACGCATTTGACCACCAGGTCGGCGTTCCAAAAAAGGGCGATGACGTTGAGATGTTCCACGAGTCTCTCTTCCTTCAAGCAGGTAAAGGTGAACAGCGGTATGGCACGACACGGAAGGCAGCAGGAGCGGAGCCGGGCCATGGGGGAGATCCGCCGGGGCGCCGGGCGGCCGCGTCCGCTGTCCGGATGACAAATCGCCCTATTTGTAAATAGTTTTGCCCATAAAGTCAATGCCACTCTACACCTTTCCCGGCGCCCGGCAAAGGGCAATCCGGCGGCGCCGGCACCGGCGTCCGCAGCCGCATTGTCAGTCCGTTGAAAAAACCATCCCTGGCTTTTTCAGCTTTCGGTTGGCCAAAGGCGCTTTGGCCAACCTCGCGAATTTCCTGGCCCTTTCGGGCCGGCACAATTCGGCACCACATCCCGGCGGTGCCAACAGCCCGTTTTTCAAGGGGCTGTTATGCTTTGACAATCATGGGTAAAGAGGGTAATTGTGTGTACCTTTTCTTGAATAAAAACCTTGCGGTGTGGGGATAACGTATGCGTGAGATTCGGGTTGGGCTGATCGGATTCGGCACGGTGGGCAGCGGCACCGCCGAGGTGCTCCATTTGCAGGCGGAGCGGCTCACCGCCAAGACCGGGGCCATCGTCCGGCTGGTGCGGGTGGCGGACATCCGCGCCGAGTCCCTGCCGGCCCATCTGGCCGGAGTGGAGCTGACCAGGGATGCCGACCGGGTGCTCACCGCCGCCGACATCGACATCGTGGTGGAACTGATCGGCGGCATCGAGCCGGCCAAGTCCTTCATCCTCAAGGCCATCGACCATGGCAAGCACGTGGTCACCGCCAACAAGGCGCTCGTCTCCCAGCACGGCCGGGAGATCTTCGAGGCCGCGGCACGGAAGAACGTCGAGGTCGGCTTCGAGGCCAGCGTCGGCGGCGGCATCCCGGTAATCAAGGCCCTCAAGGAAGGGCTGGTGGCCAACCGCATCGACGCCATCCTCGGCATCATGAACGGCACGGCCAACTACATCCTGAACAACATGACCGACCACGGCATGGCCTTTGCCGACGTGCTGAAGGACGCCCAGGCCAAGGGCTTTGCCGAGGCCGACCCCACCTACGACGTGGAGGGCATCGACACCGCCCACAAGCTGGTGATCCTGATGACCATGGCCTACGGCTCCCACGTCAGGCTGAGCGACGTCTCCATCGAGGGCATCTCCCAGATCGACCCCATCGACATCGAGTTCGCCCGGGAGTTCGGCTACCGCATCAAGTTGCTCGCCATCAGCAAGAACCACGGCGACAGCGTCGAGGCCCGGGTCCACGCCACCATGGTGCCGGAGAAGCACATGCTGGCCAACATCGGCGGCGCCTTCAACGGCATCCAGTTCGTCGGCGACATGGTGGGCGACGTCCTGCTCTACGGCCTCGGCGCCGGCAAGATGCCCACCGGCAGCGCGGTGGTGGCGGACATCGTCGATATCGCCAGGAACATCGTCAACAGTGCGGTGAACCGGGTGCCGGCCCTCTCCTGGCTGCCGGAAAAGTTCCAGGAGGTGGCGATCACCCCCATGGAGCGCATCCGCGGCCCCTACTATTTCCGCATCACTGCCCAGGACAAGCCCGGGGTGCTGTCGAAGATCTCCGGCATCCTGGGCAGCCACAACATCAGCATCGAGTCGGTGCTCCAGAAGAGCCGGGAGAAGAAGGGCACGGTGCCCATCGTCATCCGTACCTACGCGGCCGAGGAATCGGCGGTGCGCAAGGCCCTGGCCGAGATCGACGCCCTCGACGTCTGCGCTGCCAGGACGGTCAAGATTCGGATCATGGACGATGAAGGATAACAGCCTCAAATATGTGATCCTGGTCGGCGACGGCATGGGCGACGAGCCCATCGCCGCGCTCGACGGCAAGACGCCGCTCGAGGCGGCCAAGACCCCGGCCATGGACGCCCTTGCCGGTCAGGGACAACTCTACCGGCTGCGCACCGTGCCGGAGGGGTTCCCGCCGGGCAGCGACGTGGCCAACCTCTCCCTCATGGGCTATCTGCCGGAGGAGTGCTATTCCGGCCGGGCGCCCCTGGAGGCGGCGAGCATGGGGGTCACCTTGCCCGAGGGTGCCACGGCCTTCCGCTGCAACCTCGTCACCCTGGAGCGCCAGGGCGAGGCGGTGCGGATGGTCGATTACAGCGCCGGCCACATCACCAGCGAGGAGGCGGCGGAACTCATCGCCTTTCTCCAGGCCGAGCTGGGCAACGACCTCTGCCAGCTGCACCCCGGCGTGAGTTACCGCCATCTTCTGGTCTTTGGCGGCAACAGCGAAGGGCTTGCGACCGTGCCGCCCCACGACCACACCGGCCGGCTGGTGACCGAGTACTGGCAGCGCTACCGGCCCTATCCGGCGCTGATGGCGCTGATGGAAAAGGCCACGGAACTCCTGGCCGACCACCCGGTCAACCGGAAGCGCCGCGCCGCCGGCAAGAACCCGGCCAACGGCATCTGGCTCTGGGGCGAGGGCAAGTCCCCCTCCATGCGGACCCTCAAGGAACAGTACGGCGTCACCGGCGCCCTCATCTCGGCGGTGGACCTCCTGCGCGGCATCGGCGTCTGCGCCGGCATGGAGATCATCCGGGTGGCCGGCGCCACCGGCTATCTCGACACCAATTACGCCGGCAAGGCCCAGGCCGCCATCGAGGCCCTCTCCCGCCACGACCTCGTCTTTGTCCACGTCGAGGCGCCGGACGAGGCCTCGCATCAGGGCGAGTTGCCACTCAAGCTCCAGGCCATCGAGGACTTTGACCGGAAGATCGTGGCCCCCATTGTCGCGGGGCTCAAAGAGCGCGGCATCGCCTTCCGCCTCGCGGTGACCATGGACCATTACACGCCGCTTTCCATCCGCACCCACTCCGAGCCGCCGGTGCCGCTTTTTGTTTACGATTCCCGGCTGGCGGTCAGCGGCGTCCCCTACAGCGAGCGCAACGCCGCGGCGGCACCGCTGCTCGCCACCGGCCGCGATTTTCTCGCCCTGCTGCTGGAGCGCTAGCCATGGCCGGGATCGATCTCGCACTGCACGAGCCGGTCCACCGCCACTCCTGCCGGGTGCTCTACGGCGACACCGACGCCGGCGGTGTGGTCTATTACGCCAACTATCTCCGTTACTTCGAGGCGGGCCGCACCGAGTACATGCGGGAGCTGATCGCCTCCTACCGTTCTTTGGAGGAACAGGGCTTCATC
>JBFLYY010000193.1:0-3550 GCA_040756495.1 Thermodesulfobacteriota bacterium
GGCAGAGGGCGGTTCCGGCCCCAGCTTCGCCAGCAGGGCCTCGTCAATCTGCACCGCGTATTTCTTCTTGAGCCGTTCCACCAGGGCCCCGGTCAGATCGCCCGCCTGTTCCTTGGTGAGCGCCTCCACCACCCCGGCCCGGACCTCCTTGAGATCGTCGAGATCCGGGGGCAGGATCTCCACCACCTGCAAGACCACGAAACTCTGGTTCATGGCAAACGGCTCGGTCACCGTACCCGGCTGGGCGTCGGCCAGGGCCTTGCGCCACAACTCATGGATCTTGGGGAGCCGGACCACCTTTTCCTGATAATACTGCGGTCCGCCATCCTTCCCCGCCTCCTGGGCCAATGCCGCCATGGTCACCGACCCGTCGCGCAGCCCCTTCACCTTCTGGGCGGCCGCCGCCTCGTCGGCAAAAAGCACGATGTGGAGCCGCCAGCGCGGATTCTCGTCCCGCACGTACCGGTTCCAGACGGCCTCATCGCTCACGACCACCTTGGAATCCACCTCGTCCCGCTTGAGCAGCATCAACGAGCGCACCTTGAGGAAGGTATCCACCTTCTGCTGGTAGGAGGGCTCCCGCTCGAGCTGCATGGTTTCCCCCTCCTGGGCCATCAACTGCCAATCGATGAACACGTCGGGCGTCTCCGGCAACGCTTCGCCCTCCTCGCGCCAGTTCCGCCACCACGCCTCATAATCCTCGCTGGAATAGGCGACGCCGTTGATGGTCACCAGCGGCTTTTTTTCCCACAACCAGGCCGCGGCGTCGCCAGCGGTGCCTCCCAATACCAGCAGACAGGCCACAACTCCCCAGATTACCCTTCGCACGCTATCAACCCCCTTTGTCTCCATTCGGATAAAATCTCCTGAACCAGCCGCCGTGACAGATTGGTGACCGAATTGACCAGACCGAAATGCATCATCGTGCGGTAGTCGTCACCCTGCCGCCGATGGTCGGTGGCGAGCAGGATCCGTCCCGTTTCCCCGTCATAAATCCGCAATTGCAGACTGATGGAAGGGTTGACGTAATCCTTGTAAATTTTTTCCTCCATGGCGAACAGATCGCCAGCGATCAACCGTTCGACCCCCAGGCGGGAGGCTATCACCTTCAGCTGCTCCGGAGAGGGCTGATCCCAGGGTTTGAGGTGCAACTGCTGATAGATCTTTCTGACATCCCCCTCGAGCGCGACCCGCCAGGGGCCGTGCATGACCAGTTCCGAAAGAAAAACGCGGTAGAGAATTCGATCCCCTTGCTTATAGCCGCTTTTATTGCGGAAGGGAAGCACGGCAACGCTGCCCACCTTGCCATAAGGCGCGGCAACGAACTCCTGAACGTACAAAGACTTGCGGGCCGCGCATCCCCCTGCCGTCACCATGGCCAACAACACGGCCGCCAACGCGACCAGCCCCGCCCCGCCGCCGGCCCGGGCCAACATGATTCCGCCTCTGCGTGCCACCGGCTAAAAGTCCTCCACCCAGCCGGCGGCGGGCACCGGCTCTTCCGTGGCCGAAGCCGCCTCCGCCTTCGCCGCCTGGCCGCCGATATCGACAAGCACCTTCTTCAGCACGTTGCCGAGGATGTCCTGGGCATGCAGCACCAATCGGACCTTCGTCCCGGCAATCAGTTCCTGCGGCAGGTGCATGCGGCTCGGCAGTTTCTCTCCGCCCTCTTCCTGAAGGAGATCGCCGGTGGCGGTGAAAAACTGGGCCCGCCAGCGGGCCAACGGCACCCGGTCGCTATAGCCGAGATCAACCGCCACCCCGTCGCTCAGGCGCTGGAAGGTGATCTCCACCGGCGGCGGCCGCCTGAGCACCTCCACGTCCAGACTGGTCGCGGCGGTGTTTCCCGCCCGGTCCCAGACGCTGAGAATGACCTTGTAGAGCCCGTCGGCTGCCATGCCACCCTGATTGTTCTGCCCCTGCCACATGAAGCGATCCGGCAAACCATCGCCGTCGCCGCTCATGATGATGCGCCCTTCCTGATCGACCACCTCGAGGTGCCAGCGGCTGATCGGCTCCGGCTCGACCAGCACGGGAACCATCGAGAGGCTTTCCTTGAGGATCACGTGGCCATCGAGTTGCGGCCCGACGGCCTGCAGGACGACCTTGGGCGGCTGACTGTCAACGTGGTACGTACCGACGAAGATCTCCTGCCGGTCGCTCTTGCCCTCCCCCACCTTCAGGCTGACCGTGACCTCCCCGGCCCCGGCCTCCGCCGGCCAGACCGCCTCGTAATAATGCTCCCGTTCCCGAAAGGTGAGAGGAACCTCCTTGTTCCCCACCAGCACGACCACGTCTTCGTATTTGCGTCCCTCCTGGCCGGAAAAGTGAATCCGGCAGGCCACGGATTCACCAGGCCGCAGGATGCTGGCGGTCAGTCTTGCCGAATCCACCAGCCGAACCGGGCCGCCCAGCGCGCCCGACTCGAAACTTTCCGGCAGGTTGGCCATCACCTGCCGCACCACCATCTTCTCCACATCGTCGATGGTCTTCGGCTCGGCCAGACCGAGGAGGCGGCGCACGTCGGCCCGACACAGCTCGCCTCCTCCGGCCCAGATCACGCGCCCGTCGGCCGTCCGGACCATCTGCAGGGTCAGTCCCAGGGCCGGAGGCTCCTCCTCCCGCCGCTGATTGACCGAGGCCAGCACGACAATATCCACCCCAAACTGCTCCTTGAGCTTGGCAAGCTGCTGGGAATCCAGGTAGCCGAGGCGGCGAACCCGATGCGTCACCATGAACTGCATCACCTCGGCGTCCGGGATCACCTTCACGCCCCGCTCCCGCAGGATGGCGGCGATATCCGCGGTCATGGCCGCACTGTAGCCGTTGGCCCCCTGGCTCAAGTCCTCCACCGGCATCACGGCGATGGAAATCCCCGCGCCCGAGGCAAGTGCCGGCCACAGAAAGAGGGAGCAGATCACGAAAAGTCCCAGCCGCTGCCGCATGCTCTCATCCGCCTTGGGTGATGGGGATGGAGAACAGCAGCTCCTTCACCACCTCAAGGCTCACCTCGAAGACATCGTAAGCCGCCAGCCCAAAGAGCCGGCGCCAGACCGAATCCCCGGTGCCATGGCCGGTTCCCTGCCAGATCACCTCGCCGTTCTGCACCTCCAGCATGCGGAAGGTGATGGAAATCTCCGGATAGACCATGGAACCCTTGCGATTTTCGCCGGACAGGTCGATGGTGCCCAGGGCCACCACCTCGACACCCAACCGCTGCCCGATGCGCCGCAATGCCTGACGGTCGATGGGTTTCCCCGCCTCGACGGCCTCCTCGCGCAGAACACTGTCCACCACCCCCTTGTCAACCACGTCGAAGATCCCCATGGCCAGAATCTGGGTGATGACGATGTCGCGTATCCGCTCCGGCGCGAACTCGTCCTTGCTGTTGTTCTGAAAAGGCAACACGGCGATTTTTTTAACGAAACCGATGTCCACGTTCTCCCGCAAAAACGATTCCGAACTCGCCTTGGCGGCGCATCCGGCCGTCCCGAAGGCGATCAGGCTCAACACCAGCGAGAGCACCCCCCAGCCGACCAGCAACCTCATC
>JBFLYY010000194.1:0-4659 GCA_040756495.1 Thermodesulfobacteriota bacterium
CTTCGATGGCCGCGGTGATCGCCGCCCTGGTCTCCTCGTCGGCGGTGCCGTCCAGCAGGATCGCGCTTGTTTCCCGCATGAGCCCGTAAGCCCAGCGGGTGATCATCACCGCGCCGACGAGGCCCATGAGCGGGTCGAGCCAGACCCAGCCGAAGAATTTCCCGCCCAGGAGGGCAACGATGGCAAAGACCGAGGTCAGCGCATCGGCCAGCACATGGAAATAGGCGGCGCGCAGGTTGTGGTCGTGGTGGTGCTGGTGCTCCCCATGCCCTTCGCCGTGATCGTGGTCATGGTGGTGCGCGTGGCCGTGGCAGTCGTGGAGGAGCCAGCCGCTCACGAGATTGACCAGCAGGCCCAGGATCGCCACCGCGATCGCCTCGTTGAAGCGGATCGTTTGCGGGTCGATCATGCGGCCTGCCGACTCGAGCGCCATGACCAGGGCCACCACCGCCAGGGCCACGGCGCTGGCAAAGCCGCCCAGCACGCCCACCTTGCCGGTGCCGAAGGTGAAGCGTGGGTTCCTGGCATGGGCGCGGGCGTAGTGGTAGGCATACATGGTGATGCCAAAGGCGGCGACGTGGGTGGCCATGTGCCAGCCATCGGCCAGGAGCGCCATGGAGGCGAAGAGGGAGCCGGCGATGATCTCCGCCACCATGGTGACGGCGGTGAGCGCCATGACGCGGCGGGTGTTCTTTTCCGCCTGGTCGTGGGGCGGGGTGAAGTCGTGGTCGTGTTGCCACTGGTGCAGGGTCTGGGTATGCATGATGCCTCCGGGGGGTGCAGGCGCGCAGGCGCCGGATGCGTTCTTTGTTACCCGGAATTGTTTTGACTGTCAAGTTATTTGACCAGAAAGGTTTCGGCGGCGCAAAAAAGGAGGGGCCGAGCGGCTGCTGCCGCCCGGCCCCTCCCGAGAGAGAACGTGTCGTCTGAATCGTTAGAGCAGGTTGCACTTCTTGAGGGCAACCACCGCGCCCTGGTAGGAAATGGCCAGCAGTGCGAGCCAGCCGATCAAGAGTAAGGTCGTCATCGTCGTATCCTCCTAGTACATTTCCTTGGCTTCGCTGCCGACAAGTTCGTCCACGGTGAGCTTTCTGGCATCCATCTGCGCCCAGACATAGGCGATGTAGGCGAGCACGAAGGGCACCGCCAGCGCCACGTAGGTCATGGCGGTGAGGGTGTACCTGCTGCTCGACGCGTTGTGGATGGTCAGGCTCGATTGCAGGTCGGCAACCGACGGGTAGAAGGCGGTGTGGTTGTAGCCGGCCAGGGCGAAGACGGCGAGGCCCACCAGCACGGTGCCCAGGCCGCCGAACCAGATGCCGCTTTTCTTGTCGAGGAAGCGGGCCGCGGCCACGCCGTAAATCACCGAGAGCAATCCGGCCACGAGCAGGAAGGCCACCGCCGGCATGGCGAGCAGGTTGTGGAGATACTTGCCCGGCTCCATCGTCACCACGCCGCTGACGGGATCGGCGGCAAAGCCGTCCATGGTGACGAGCCCGCCCAGGACGCCAGCGAGCGGCAGCAGCAGCCAGAGGAGGTTGACCCAGGCGGCGTGGCGCAGCCGGTGGTTGAGCGGCGCGTAGTCGATGTTGTTGATGAGGTAGAGCGCCCCTAGGATTCGGGCCAGAAAAACGAGCAGCAGGCCGAAGGCGAGGTTGAAGGGGTTCAATGCCGCTTCCAGCCCGCGGAACTGGGTCTGCCAGGTGACCTGGTTGTACTCGTTCAGGGTGAAGTGGGAGCCGGTGAAGAAGGTGCCCACTGCCGCGCCGATGAGCAAAAGGCCCACCGAGCCGTTGATGGCCAGGAAGATCTCGTAGGTTCCGGCCCCCAGGAGATTCTCCGGCTTCTTGCGGTACTCGAAGCTCACCGCCTGGAGGATGAAGGTGAAGAGGATCAGCATCCACACCCAGTAGGCGCCGCCGAAGCTGGTGGCGTAAAAGAGCGGGAAGGCGGCGAAGAGCGCCCCGCCGAAGAGCACCAGGGTGGTGAAGGTGAGTTCCCACTTCTTGCCGATGGAGTTGATGATGAGGGATTTCTCCTGCTCATCCTTGGTGGCGGTGAAGATGAGGGTCTGGCCGCCCTGGACAAAGGTGAGGAAGAGGAAGAGGGAGCCGACCACGGCGGCGATGAGCCACCACAGCTCCTGAAGTTGCATGTAGGTCAGACTGCCGATCATGGTTTAGGCCTCCGGTCCGATGTTGATCTGCTTGAGCATGATCCTGATCTCCGCGACGAGCAGCACGGTGAACAGGGTCAGGAAGATGAAGAAGGTGGTCTGGACGTTGCCCGGCGCCAGCCTGGTGGCGGCAACGTGCACCGGCAGCAGATCCTGGATCGCCCAGGGCTGACGTCCCACCTCCGCCACCACCCAGCCCGCCATGCCGGCGATGTAGCCGAGGAAGAGGGCGAAGATATTGATGGAGTTGAGCCAGCGCTGGTACTCGATGGTGCCTTTTGCCGTGTAGAAGAGCACCAGGAGGAAGAGGAGCGGGAAGAGGGTGCCCAGGATCACCATGATGTGGAAGCTGTAGAAGGTGGTGGCCACGGGCGGCGCGGCATCGGCGGGCTTGGCCAGATGGCCGTAGCCGAGATCCGCCTGATGTTCCTGGAAGCGGGCAAGCGCCGTGGCGGCCGCCGCCTCGTCGCCGTTCTTTCTGGCGGCCTTGTAGTTGGCGAGTTCCGCCACCGCGATCTTGCCCCGTTCCATGCGGGCCGCGGCGCCGACGATCCGGCGCTCCGGGTTGCCGAAGGCGAGGTCGTCGATGCCCGGCACGTAGCTGCCGAACTCGCGGTTGGCGAGCAGGGAGAGCAGGCCCGGCACCTTGACCTCCTGGTAGAAGGCCGGGGCGTCGTCGCCAGGCCGTTTGGTGGAGTTGACGATGCCGAAGGCCACCACCGGCGCGTTCTCGGTGCCGACGTAGAGCCCTTCCATGGCCGCGAGCTTCATCGGCTGCTTCTGGGCCACGTTGTAGGCGGCCTCGTCGCCGGTCAGGGCCAGGAAGAGGGAGGAAAGCAGGCCGAAGACCGCGGCCACCGCCATGCTCCGCCTGGCCATCCGCTGGTGGCGGTTCTGGAGCAGGAAGAGGGAGGAGATGCCCACCACGAAGAGGGAGGCGAGCACGAAGCCCGAGCTGGTGGCGTGGGTGAACTTGCCGATGGCAAAGGGGCTCATGATTACCGCCATGATGTCCTGCATCTCGAAGCGGGCGGTGTCGGGGTTGAAGGCCATGCCGATGGGGAACTGCATCCAGCCGTTGGCCACCAGGATCCACAGGGCCGAGAGGTTGGAGCCGATGGCCACCATCCAGGTGGCAAAGAGGTGGAACTTCTGCGAGACGCGGTTCCAGCCGAAGAACATCACGGCAAAGAAGGTCGCCTCGATGAAGAAGGCGAAGATGCCCTCCACCGCCAGCGGCGCGCCGAAGATGTCCCCCACCATCCAGGAGTAGTTGGACCAGTTGGTGCCGAACTCGAACTCCATGATGATGCCGGTGGCCACGCCGATGGCGAAGTTGATGCCAAAGAGGGTCATCCAGAATTTGGTGAGTTTTTTCCATTCCTCGTTGCCGGTCTTCACGTAGATGCTCTCGAAAAAGGCGCAGAGGAACGAGAGCCCCAGGGTCAGCGGCACGAAGATCCAGTGGTACATGGCGGTGAGAGCGAACTGGGCGCGGGCCCAATCCACCGTGGCGAGGGAATCTGGCACGGGAACCTCCTTTCGGTTGCTGGCAGACGCCTTGTGTGGCGGCCGCCTGGTTGATCGGGTGGTGATGCTATGGCTGCCGGTCGGCCCGCGGCATGGGCTGCGCGGTGATCTCGCCCAGCACGTGCGCGGCCCGGTCGGCGTCGCTGCTGAAGTTGTGTTCGAGGTAGTTGGGGAAGAAAAAGAGTTTCAGCACCGCGAACATGACGAAGAGCTTGAGCGCGATGATGCACCAGAGCCTGCGGCCGACGGTCATGGCGGCAAAGCCGTCGCGGTACATGGCGTATGTGCGGAAGAGAAGCCCCCTCATTGTCTTCTCCTTGGGATGGGCGGCGTTTCCGTTTTGGCGGCAACGGCCATCTCCTTCTTTTTTGTATAGAGAGAGTGCGCGCCAGGTCAACAGGATTATTCCCCTGCCGCCACGAGCGGCGCCAGGCAGCACGATTCGTCGAGCAGGTCGGCGAAGGTGGTCTCCCGCAGCGTCTCCCGCAACTGGGATGCCGCCCGGTTCCAGACCCGGTGCACGGTACACAGCGGGCTGATGGCGCAGGACTCCGGCCGCGCCACGCAATCGTTCAGGGAGATTTCGCCGATGATTGCCTCGATCACCGCCAGCAGCGTGATCTCTTCCGGTTCGTGCAGCAGGCGGTAGCCGCCGGTGGCGCCCTGGGTGATCTCGATGATGTTCGCCCTGGCAAGCTGCTGGGCGATCTTGGCGAGGAAGTGGGTGGGGATGTCCGCCCGGCTTGCAACCTCGTGGCGGCTTACCGACACACCCTTGCCAAAGCGCGCCAGATAGAGCACGCAGCGCACCGCATATTCTCCAGCCCTCGTCAATCGCATAGTTGCCTCAAACAGGATAATTAAGATTACTTTTGTCCTAAATAAACAACGGAAGGATTTTCCCGTCAAGAAAAAAATGAAGGGGAGGGTGACGGTGGTCTCCGGGAAAGCCG
>JBFLYY010000195.1:0-12674 GCA_040756495.1 Thermodesulfobacteriota bacterium
CTGGGGCTTGCCGAGGGCCAGGGCGTCGATTTCGGTCGTCCCCTTTTCCGCCGGGGCAAAGGGGTCGGGCAGGTGTTCCGGCTGGATGAAGCCGCCGTGGCAGAGGATGAAGGCGTACTCGATGATGTTTTCGAGTTCCCGGATGTTGCCGGGAAAGTCGTAGCGCATGAGGATGGCCATGGTGGAATCGGCCACGCCGACGATGTCCTTGCCCTGTTGGGCGCTGAACTGCTTGGTGAAATGATCGGCCAGCATCGGGATGTCTTCCTTGCGCTCCCGCAAGGGCGGCAGCTGGATGCGCACCACGTTCAGGCGATAGAAGAGATCCTCCCGGAAGAGTCCCTCTTTGACCAGGGTCTGGAGGTCGCGATTGGTGGCGGCGATGATGCGGACATCCGCCTTGACCGGCTTGCTGGAGCCCAGCGGTTCGTAGACCTTTTCCTGCAGAACCCGCAACAGCTTGACCTGGAGGGCGGCGGGGATGTCGCCGATCTCGTCGAGAAAGAGGGTGCCGCCGTCGGCCGCGGCGAATCGACCGGCGCGGTCCTGCTTGGCGTCGGTGAAGGCGCCCGCCTTGTAGCCGAAGAGTTCCGACTCGAGCAGGGTCTCCGGCAGCGCCCCGCAGTTGACCGCGACGAAGGGGCCGTCGCCGCGCGGGCTCGCGCCATGGAGGGCGCGGGCCACCAGCTCCTTGCCGGTGCCGGACTCGCCGAGGATCAGGACGTTGCTGGGGCTCGTTGCGATTTCCGGCAGGATGCGGAAGATGTTCTGCATCTTGGGGCTTTTGCTGATGATCTCGCCAAAGGTGTAGCGTTTACTCAGCTGGCGCCGCAGCTCGGTCACCAGGGTCAGGTCGCGGAAGGTCTCGACCCCGCCGATGACGTTGCCCTCGTGGTCCACCAGCGGCGCGGCGCTGATGGAGATCGGCACCTCCTTGCCCTCCACGTCCCGGATGAAGATGGAGCGGTTGGCCACCGGCTTGCCGCTGTAGAGACTCTGGGCGATGGCGCAGTTCTCGCCGCAGATGCTGGAATGGAAGACGTCGGCGCAGGATTTGCCGATGGCGTTTTCCCGTTTCCAGCCGGTGATGGTCTCGGCGGCCCGGTTGAACGAGGTGATCCGCCAGTTGCGGTCCACGGTGAAGACGCCGTCGGCGATGCTTTCGAGCACCAGATCCTTGGTCATCACCGCGGTGAGGTCGCGGAAGGTCTCGACCCCGCCGATGACGTCGCCTTCGGGGTCGGTGAGGGGCGCGGCGCTGATGGAGATGGGGATGGTGTGGCCGTCCCTCCCCTTGATGAAGACCGTCCGGTTGCAGATGGGCTCGCCGCTCTCGACGCTGTGGGCAAGAACGCAGTTCTCGCCGCAGGCGCTGGAGTGGAAGATCTCGCTGCACGACCGGCCCAGCACCTCGTCGCGGGAAAAACCGGTGATCTGTTCCGCCGCCTTGTTGAAGGTGGTGAGGTTCCAGTCCCGGTCCACGGTGAAGACGCCGTCGGCGATGGAGTCGAGGATTATCTCCTGCTGGATGGTGGCGGTGAGGTCGCGGAAGGTCTCGACCCCGCCGGTCACGGTTCCTTCGGGATCGACGAGGGGGGCCGCGCTGATGGAGATGGGGATGACGCGCCCCTTCTTGCTTTTGATGTAAACGAGGCGGTTGACGGTGGTCTTGCCTTCCTTGACGCTCTGGGCCAGGATGCAGCTCTCGCCGCAGATGTTGGCGCGGAAGATGTCGCGGCAGGCGGTGCCCACCACCTCGTTCGAACTCCAGCCGGTG
This sequence comes from Thermodesulfobacteriota bacterium, assembly GCA_040756495.1. Taxonomy (GTDB): domain Bacteria; phylum Desulfobacterota; class Desulfobulbia; order Desulfobulbales; family Desulfurivibrionaceae; genus JAJZRJ01. Next base: position 1,778 of record JBFLYY010000195.1, read on the forward strand.
ATCTGCTCCGCCGCTTTGTTGAACGAGGTGACCCGGAAGTTGCGGTCCACGGTGAAGACGCCCTCGGCGATGGAGTCGAGCACCATGGTATAGGCCAGCGAGGGGTCGGCGGCGTCCCGCAGGGCGATGATGGCGCCGGCCATCTGGCCATCCGCCCTGGGGATCGGGATGGCGGTGACGAGGACGATGGTGTGTTCGCTGGTTTCGGGGCGGGTGACCACCACCCGCAGGTTGTGGAGACCGCGGCCGGACGCCAGGGGGCCGTAGAGGCTGCACAGGGCCTCGAAACGGCCGGTGCCGCTGAAGACGTCCTTGCAGCTTTTGCCGAGCACCTCGCCTTCGCTGAGGCCGAGCAGGGAGGCGGCGGCCTCGTTGAAGGAGTTGATCCGCCACTGCTCGTCGACGGTGAAGACCGCCTCCTTGACCGGGGCAGGGTTGGTGGTCTGGGCGTCCGGGGCGGACGCGGGCGCATTGTCCTGTGGCTCCATGGGCTCCGTCTTTGGTGCGGATGGTGCGTTTGAAGAGAAACGGGGGCATTATACCAGAGATTTCGACCGCTGCCCTGCAAAATAAGGTCCGCCACGCCGCCTTCCCGTTGCGGCATGGGTCGGAGGTATGGCTGCCAGGGAAGCTGCGCGGCGGGGTGTCGGTCCGGGGGGCGCTGTCGGGAGTCTGCCCGCCGGGCTTGGCCAGGAGCGCGAATTCGTAAGTCATTAACTAAAAAATTAACTTGACATGCGGGTCTGCCTAATTAGAATAGGTCAGCTTTGCGGACCGGTAGGCGCCGCGAAACTGTCTTGATTCTCCTGTGTTTTCGAGAGGATAAATTAGGGAAGGACCGCATGAAGCGCCCTTCTGGAAGGTAAATCGAGGAGATGGCAACCATGAAGATCAGCGATGTGGAAAAACTGGACAACGAGGGCGCGGAGACGTTGCCTTCGGAGGAGCGCCGCCGCTTTCTGCAGTTTGGCCTCGCCGTGACCGGCGTGTTCCTGGGTGGCTCGGTTCTTTCCCTGACCTCGGCGCGGACCGCCCAGGGTCAGGTGAGCCCCATGGGCCCGGTGCCGCCGGCGGGCAAGTTCCCCTATAAGCCGCACTACACCATGGTCATCCGGCAGAATCGCTGCATCGACTGCGAACGCTGCATGGAGGCCTGCGTCAAAACCAACCATGTGCCCCCCTACGGCTACCGCACCAAGATTCTGGAGCAGACCCGGGATCTGGGGCAGGGTCAGAGCGAGCGGGTCTTCATGCCGGTGCTCTGCAACCACTGCAACCGCCCGCCCTGCGTGCGCGTCTGCCCCACCACCGCGACCTACAAGGACAAGACCAACGGCATCGTCATGATGGACTACAAGCGCTGCATCGGTTGCAAGACCTGCATGGCGGCCTGTCCGTACAACGCCCGGTACTTCAAGGAAGAGAACCGTGCCGTTGACAAGTGCAATTTCTGCATCGACACCCGCCTCTCCAAGGGCGAGACCAAGACCGCCTGCGCGGCCGCCTGTCCGGCCGGAGTGCGCGTCTTCGGCGATCTGACCGATGCGGGAAGCGAGGCCTACCGCCTGATTCACCGCCCCGAGAAGATCGTCTGGGTTCTGCGGCCCGAGACCGGCGCCATGCCCAACGTGTTCTACATGAATGACTAACATCTAGTGGATGAGGACTGTGATGAAGCGCGGAAAAAAGAGCGTGATCCTTCTGTGTGGGCTGCTTCTGCTGGCCGGCGGTATCGCCGTTGCCGCTCAGACGGCCGGCACGAAGCAGGAAGAGGCGTACGACGAGAGCACCTATGGGCCGGCCAACCCGATCCTCTGGACCAAGCCGGTAAAGGCGGTGGTCTTCTCCCATAAGACCCATACCATGGGCGCGGGACTTGGTTGCGACAGCTGCCACGATGCCATCTTCGAGATGGCGGCCGGGACTGCCCAGGAGAAGGCCGATTTCACCATGGATTCCCTCTACAAGGGCAAGTACTGTGGTGCCTGCCACGACGGCAACATGGCCTTTGCCTCCAATACCCGCTGCGCCACCTGCCATGTGGGCGTCAAGGGGTACAACAAGCTGACCGGTGCCGATGCGAAGAAGTCCGGCAAGGGCGGCCACTGAGCAAGGTGTAGCCGCAGCCCCGCCTGGCGCAGGGCTGTGGCTGTGGCCTGATCTGAGTTGACAATATCTTTGTGCAGATGACGGGGCGGGGCGCCGATGGCGCTCCGCCCCTTTTTTGTCCGCTTTCCCCCCAGTCTGCCTGGCTCCTGCCCCTCTGCCCTCCATTCGATCTTTGCGCCGTCCCCCTTCTCCTCTTGTCTCCCTCCATTTCCAAGTCTGTTCCGTCCGCCCGCAGCGGCGGGCGCCCCCTGCCGGCGCACTCCCGCAGCCGTGCCGCCACCCCTGATTGCTGCTGGAATCGGGGCTGACAGCGGGGGGATTTTCAGAGCGCTTTCTCGCTGTCGCGACGGTGAGAAAGGCCATGGCACCCCGGGGCATGGCGAGAGGTTCGGGCGCAAATCGCGTTTCACATTGTAACAGTCCGTAATGAGAGAATTTTTTTAGGGGGTCCGAACCAGTGCCACCCGACCTTGTGTGGCGCCAGCCGCTCTCCACGGTCACGGTGGAAAAAATTTAACCTCTTGAAATTATTTTATTTTTTGCGTGAAAATCGTTGTCTTCGGAGAGGCGTTGGCGCCGGCCGCATAATGCGGCCTTCTTTTTGGAGCGTTGGAAGCATAATGCGCCATCGGAGTCAAATGTCTTGTCAATTGGAGGTGGGGAAGATGGTTAAACAGCAAGAGGGGTATGACTCTATCTCTTCGTTTTTCGGTTGGAATTGTTTCTTGTCGGAAAAACGGCCAAGGTTCGCGACGCCTCTGGCATGCCCTTTGCTCTTTTGACTGACCAACAACGGCACAACGAGACAAAAGGCCAACAAAGGCGGATTCCAAAGGAGGTGACAGAGAGCGGAGAGGGAGCGGGTTCCGGCAGTACTCCTCAATCCCCGGGTGGCGGCCCGGGTGCCGGAACCGGACCAACCAGGCTTTTTGAGTGGCTTCTGAAGGATTGTGTGTAACCACGGGCGCGGGAGTGCCTGAAAGAATTAGCAACATCCATAAAAGAACTGAAAGGGAGGAACAGCAATGTCGAACACATTCTCACTGGCGGAAGTGGCCGAGCAGCGGGTGGCAACCCCGACTGTGAACAAGGCCACCATCATCTGCATCGCCCTGGCTCTGCTGGGGGTGGGTGCCGGGCTTTACGCCCAGGTCGTCGGCCATCATCATGCCTTTGCCAACACCCGCGAGATGCCTTGGGGCATCCTGATCGCCAACTACGCCTACTTCGCGATCATCTCCACCGGCCTCTGTCTGCTGGCCGTACTGAGCCACATCTTCGGCAGCAACCGCCTCACCGCGCTGGCCAACCGGATGGTCTATCTCTCCATCGTGGTGATCTTCGGCGGCTTTGCCATCATCGGACTGGAACTCGAGAATCCCCACCGCATGCTGCTCTACAACATGCTCTCGCCGAACCTGACCTCCAACATCTGGTGGATGGGCACCCTCTATAGTATGGCGGTGGCCTTCATGTTCGTCGAGTTCTACCTGATCCTGACCAAGAAGTATTCCCTGGCCGTGACCCTGGGTGTACTCGGCGCCCTGGCCGAGGTCGCTGCCAACACCAACCTGGGTGCGGTCTTCGCCACCCTTTCCTCCCGGCCGTTCTGGTACGGCTCGCAGCTGCCGGTCTACTTCCTGGCCTCCGCGGTCATGACCGGTTCCGCCGCCATCATCCTCTTCACCAACTGGGCCACCAAGATGCGCGGTGAGACGATGGATCAGGCCACCCTTGACGGCATGCAGGGCGCCGGCAAGGTCATGTTCACCACCCTGATGCTCATTGCCGTGGCCACCACCTGGAAGTTCATCTCCCACTTCGTGGGCGGCACCGAGGATGCCCGGATGGCAGCCATGGCCCTGCTCCAGGGTCCGCTGGCCACCAACTTCTGGGTCTTCGAGGTCGTGGTTGGCATGGTCTTCCCGCTGGCCATCATGGTTCTCTCCCGGATGAAGAGCATGCCGGCCCTTTCCGCCGCCGCGCTCATGATCCTGGTGGGTGCCTACTTCCAGCGCTACGACCTCGTGGTTGCCGGTCAGATCGTGCCGGTCTACGAGGGTTGGGACGAGATGCCGACCTACCTCTCCTACGTTCCGTCGGCAGCCGAGTTCCTGGTCTCCCTCGGCGGTTTCGGTATCGTCGGTGCCGGCTTCCTGCTGGGCGAGCGGTTCTTCGGCAAGGCCTTCCGCGATCAGGGCCACCACTAAAGGCAAGCTTCTGACCGCGTAAGCGAATGGACATCTCCGCGGGCGGCGAACCCGCCCGCGGAGGGACTCGGAAAAGGAGAACAACGATGATCCCCGAAAACAAAGCCATCTTCACCATAGGAACCGCAGCCAAGATGCTCGAGGTCCATCCCCGCACGCTGCGCATCTATGAAAGGGAGAATCTGGTGCGGCCGATCCGCAAGGGGCAATGGCGCTACTACACCATGGACGACCTCAAGTGGATCCAGTGTTTGCGCGACATGATCCATGAGCACGGCATCAGCATCGCCGCCATCAAGAAGCTCCTCCAGTACACGCCGTGCTGGAACATCGCCGACTGTCCGTTTGAAAAGCGCAAGCAGTGCACGGCCTTCATGGCGAGCGGACTGGTACCCCGTAAGCTGGATGTGGAACCGCGATCCGGCGGGCTTGCCGCCTGAGCGACTATCTCGAACCCGAAGGAGGAACGTCATGAGCGTACTGACGCAATTGTGGGACAAGGGGAACCATCATCTGGCCGCACACGCCACTCCGACCAAGCCCCGTTTTCGGCGGCTGACCATGGTTCAGATCAGCGAGGCATGCTGGGGAGTCGTCACCTTCGCCCTCTTCCTGGCCCTGGGGCCGTTCTCCGCCATCGCGGTGGTCTTCAGCCTCGGTTCCCTGGTGCGCGGGCAGGAAGGCAAGGCGGAACCGCAGGCCGCGGGATGATGGCCGGGCGTGTCGAGAAACTCTTGCCGGAGGAGGACGATGGAACCGCAACTGACCGACGGTTGGTGAACCGGGTCTGTGATCAGGAGTGAGTGGCCGTCCATGCGGCCCCTGACCTCTGGTCACGGATCCCTGGTAGAGAGGACAACAAAAAAGGCTGCTCTTGCGAGCAGCCTTTTTTCATGCCGTTGGCACGCTCGAAAAGAAGCGGCTTACTTGTGGCAATCGGTGCACTTCATGGGGCCCTTGGCCTTCTTGTGGCAATCCTGGCAGAAGCCATGGCCCTTCTTCATATCCCACTTCTTGTCGGCCGGGAAGTTGGCCGCCTTGTGGCATTCGTCGCACTTGTTCTTGGCCTGATGCTTGGCATGCGGGAATACGGCCGGCTTCTTGCCAGCGTCGGTCTTCAGGGTGATCTCGGCCGGACCCTTGTCCTCGGCCGAAGCCACGCCAAAGGCACCGAACGCCACAGCCAGGGCCAATGCGGAACACAGTACCATCTTCTTCATGATCGCTTCTCCTCTTTTCCGTGAACTGCTGTTGTGAAATGATGAGTCTTGCGGACTCATCGGCCTTGTCCTTTTCGGGATACGTCCCAGGTTCCTATCGGCACCGGCGACGAAATCGCTTAATTTTTTAAACCCGCGCCGGCCAATTGTCAAGCGGATTGCGTGGCCTAGCCCCGGCCATAACTGTGCAGGCCGGAGAGCCAGAAGTTGACGCCGTAATAGGTGAAAATCACTGCAAAAAAGCCGATGATTGCCAGCCAGGCGATCCGTTTGCCGGACCAGCCGCGGGTGAAGCGGGCGTGCAGGGTGGCGGCATACATGAACCAGGTAATCAGCGACCAGGTCTCCTTGGGATCCCAGCTCCAGTAAGTGCCCCAGGCGGAGTTGGCCCAGATGGCGCCGGTGATGATGCCGGCGGAGAGCCAGAGAAAGCCGAAGATGATGGTCTTGTGGGTGAGATCGTCGATCATCTTCAGCTCCGGCAGGGTGGCCATCAGGCTGCCGGGGGTGCCGCCGCCCCTTTCCTCGCTTTTCGCCCGCAGCAGATACATGATGCCGAAGCCGCAGGCCACGGCAAAGGCGGCATAGCCGACGAAGCAGGTGATGACGTGGGCGATGAGCCAGTTGGACTGGAGCGCCGGGATGAGCGGCTTGATCTCCTTGCCGAACTGGGTGGAGAGGGAGGCGTAGGCCATGCTCAGGAAGGCGAAGGGCATGGCAAAGGCGCCCAGGACGCGGTTCTTGTACTTCCATTCCAGGCCCAGATAGAGGATGGCGATGGACCAGGCGAAAAAGACCAGGGATTCGTACATGTTGGAGAGCGGCGCGTAGCCGATGCCCATCTGGTACGACTCCTGCCAGCGCAGGCCGATGCCCGCGGTGTTGACGAGCCAGGCCGCCGCGGTCACCGTCGTGGCCAGCGGCCCGATCTTGCGGGCGCGGAAGACGAAGAGGCCCAGATAGAGGATCGCAGAGGCCAGGTAGGCGAAGGTGGTGTAGCCAAGCAGTTGGGAGCTGGTCATGACGCTACCTCGGTATCGGTGAAGGATGGATCTTTCGTGATTGCCTCGGTCAACTCCGCGAAATTCCGTTCGAAGCCGACGCGGTTCTTGTTGCTGCTGCCGGCCAGCAGCACGCGGCTGGCACTGCCTTCCGGTTTAATATATACCCAAATCCGGCGGTGGGAAAGGAAGAAGGCCACGTAGAGGCCGAGGAGCATGAGGCCGCAGCCGATGTACACCACCCACACCCCGGGATCCTTGGCCACCTGGAGGCCGGTGGCGTAGATCTGTCTGAGGGAGAAGAGGTATTCCCCTCCGTCCCGCGGGATGGAGGCGCTCACCGCGTTCGGCATCCAGAAGACGGCGGGCTCGCCCTTGCCGTCGGAGAACCAGATCTTGAAGCGGGTGTCGTTGCCGCGTTCCCCTTCCGCCATGTTGATGATGCCGAAGGAGATGTCGGTGCCGGGCCAGGCGATCTGCTGGCCGGCCGGGATGCGGAAGAGCTTCTTTTCCTTGCCGGCCGGGGTTTCGATCTGGACGAGAAATTCGTTGGTCGGCTCGTAGCTTGCCTGGTAGAAGGTGATGCCCCGATGGTCGAGGGGGTCGTTCACCTCGATGGCGCGGCTGAAGGTCTCGTTCTGCTGCCGGTCGGTCACGGTGAGGTTGGAACGGTATTCCTTGGGCATGCCGTTCTCGTAGTACTCGACCGCGAACCGGTCGCAGCGCAGGTCGAAGCCCAGGGGAATCGGCCGTTCGGTGCCGTACTCGTAGACCTCCGAGACGGAATTCCCCTCCGGGATCAGCACCCCGGCCTTGAAGCCGAAGATGGCGCCGATGATGGCGCCGATAAAGATGACCAGGATGCTCAGGTGCACGCAATAGACCCCCAGCCGGCTCCAGGCCCCTTTCTGGGCAAAGAGCAGGGTGCCTTCCGGCATCTCGGCGCTCCTGGCTTTCCAGCCCCGGCCCGCCAGTATGCCGCGCAGGGCGTCGGCCGCGGCGGCCGGGGAGGCGCTGGAGGCGAGTTCGGCCCGCTGCTCCATCTTGGTCAGCCGCTCCAAGGGGGTGGCGAGGTTGTCCACCACCACCATGCGCCAGACGTTGGGCAGTCGGTCGAGGGTGCAGACGATGAGGTTCATGCTGAAGAGCATGAGCAGCGTGAGGAACCACCAGGAGTTGTACATCCGGTGGAAGTCGAGGATCAGGAAAAGGCGGGCGAGGTTGGGGCCGAATTCCTGGAAGTAGAAACTCGGGGGGTTGTTCTGGGGAATCAGGGTACCGATGATGGAGGTTGCCGCCAGGATGAAAAGCACGAAGAGTGCCAGTTTCACCGAGGCGAAAAAACGCCAGATTGTGTTTTCTTCCTTACTCATAGACCCCCGCGTTGGTTGAAGGTGTGATGGCGGTTATGCGCGGCGCCGTGCCGTTGGCCATTGGAAGGCACGGCCGGCTCCGGCGCGAGATGGCACCATGCCAGGATGCACTTTTCTCTACCCAGCTTCCGGGGCAGCCGTCAACAGAAAGTTGCAGGATCGCGCGGTTGGCTGCCGAGATTGGTGACACCCAGGCCGCCGGAAAGGTTCCCGAAAAGGTCAGGTTTCGGCCGGCGGGCCGGGCGCGAGAAAAACTCTTGCCAACCAGGGTCGGAAGAGGTATAGATGCGAGTCTTTCGGATCGACGAGCGTTTTGTCGCTGCATCGGCCGCCGGTGGGGACACGGGCGGGCCGTGAACTTGTTAAGGAGTAGAGCAATGGCCAAGGTATGTGAGATTTGCGGCAAGGGCCCCAGCGTGGGCAACAATGTGAGCCACGCCCACAACAAGACCCGGCGGCGCTGGCTGCCCAATCTGCAGAAGGTGCGCACGACCACCGCCGGCGGCAACGCCAAGTCCGTTCGCGTCTGCACCCGCTGCATCCGTTCCGGCGCGGTCGTCAAGCCTGCCTGATTTTCCTACTTTCTCTTCGCCTCGATGACGCCCCCCAGCTGTTGCAGGTGCTGGAGGATGCGCAGGAGGTGATCCACACCCTTCACCTCGACGATGACGTTGATCCTGGCCAGGCCACCCGCCATGGTGGTGGCCTCCAGGTTCACGATGTCGGCGTCGTCGCCGCCGATGGCGTTGCTGATCGCGGCCAGTAACCCCCGCTGATCCTGGGCAACCACCTGGATGGGCGCCCGGTGCGTCGTCTGCACCGCCGCGGCCCAGCTTACCGCGATCCGCCGTTCCGGATCGCTGGCCAGCAGGTTGGGACAGTTCGCCTTGTGCACCGAAATCCCTCTCCCTGCGGTGATGAAGCCGCCGATCTCGTCTCCCGGCACCGGCATGCAGCAGTGGCTGATCTTGGTCAGCACCCCGTCCGCCCCGTCCACCACGATCACCTCGTCCGGCCGCCCCTTTCCGCGGCCCCGTCTGGCCGGCAGCTGTTCCAGCACGGCCTCGACGCTCTCCGCCTCCTCCTCCCGTAATTCCTCGGGTTGCAGCAGCCGGATGATGGTCGGCATGGTGACCTTGCCGGAACCCACCTTGCGCATGAGGTCATCGAGCGAGTTGCAGGCCAGCGATTTCAGGATCTCCTTGAGGTGGCCGGTCTTGATGAACTTCTTGAGGCTGAGGTTCTGTTTGCGCAGCTCCCGTTCGCAGATCTCGCGCCCTACGGTGAGGCTTTTCTCCCGCTCCTCCTGGTTGAGCCATTGCCTGATGCGGCTCTTGGCCCGGGCGGTGCGCACCAGGGCGAGCCAGCCGCGGTGGGGCTTCTGGGTCGGCGAGGTGAGGATCTCCACCACGTCGCCGTTGTTCAGTTCGGTTTTGAGCGGCGCGATCTGGCCGTTGATCCGGGCGCCGGAGCAGTGGTTGCCCACCTCGGTATGGATGCCGTAGGCAAAGTCGAGCGGGGTGCTGCCGCGGGGAAAACCGCGCACCTCGCCGGTGGGGGTGAGAACGTAGATGTCGTCCTCGTAGAGTTCGCCCTTGACCGCGTCGAGGAACTCCTTGGGGTCTTCCAGTTCCTGGAGGGTCTGGACCAACTGCTTGAGCCACTTGAAGAGCTTGACGTCCTTGCTGGTGACTGCCTTGCCTTCCTTGTAGGCCCAGTGGGCGGCAATGCCCTCCTGGGCGATGCGGTCCATCTCCTCGGTGCGGATCTGGATCTCCATGAAATCGCCATGGGGGCCGACCACCGAGGTGTGGAGCGACTTGTAGCCGTTGGCCTTGGGGTGGCTGATGAAGTCCTTGAAACGGCCGTCGATGGGCGCCCAGATGGAGTGGATGATGCCCAAGACCTCGTAGCACTCCTTGAGATCGTGCACGATGATGCGGAAGGCCACCTTGTCGTAGACCTTCTCGATGGGGATGTTCTGGGCCAGGAGCTTCTTGTAGATGCTGTAGAGGTGCTTGGGCCGGCCGAGGATGCGGAAGCGGCCGATGCCGTTTTCGATGAGGTGGTGCGAGAGGAGCGCCTTGATCTCCTCCACGTAGGCCTCGCGGTCGGGCAGCGTGGTCTGGATGCTCTGGGCGAGCTTGGCGAACTCCGCCGGGTGGAGGTAGGAGAAGGAGAGATCCTCCAGCTCCCGCTTGATCCAGTCGATGCCAAGGCGGCTCGCCAGCGGCGCATAGAGTTCCATGGTCTCCTGGGCGAACTCCACCTGTTTGGCCGGGGTCACGTGACGGAGCGACTGCATGTCGTGCAGCCGGTCGGCGAGTTTGACCAGGAGCACGCGGATGTCGCTGGACATGGCGAGCAGCATCTTGCGGATGTTCTCGGCCTGGTAGGCGACCTGGCTGTTGAACTGGACGCTGGTGATCCTGGTGGCGCCGCTGACGATGGTGGCGACATCGTCGCCGAATTCGTTCCGCAGCTTGGTCTCGGAGACCTGCGGTTCGGCCTGTTTGAGCACCCCGTGCAGAAGGCCGGCGATGATGGTGGGGACATCGAGCCGCATGGAGGCCAGCAGGTAGGCGACCGCCATGGCGTGCTGGAGGTAGGGCTTGCCGGAGAGGCGGTGGTGGCCGGCATAGACCTCGCCGGCAAAGGCATGGGCCTTTGCGATGGGCGCCAGATCCTCGTCCGGCATGTACTCCTTGGCCCGGCTGATGATGTCGGTGATGGTGGCCATGGGGCGGTGCCGGTCAGTTGCCGGCCTGGAACCGATGCATTTCCTTGGCGATCAGCTCGCGGATGGTGGCCACTGCCTCGGCCAGCGGCACCTTTCTGGTCTCGCCGTCCCATCGGCTGCGGATCTCGATGGCGCCCTCGCTGCTAAAGCTCTTGCCCACCATGACCCGCAGCGGGATGCCGATGAGGTCGGCGTCCTTGAACTTGCTGCCCGGCCGCTCGTCGCGGTCGTCGAGGAGCACCTC
>JBFLYY010000196.1:0-2129 GCA_040756495.1 Thermodesulfobacteriota bacterium
AATTCGTCATCACGAGCAGCCGCGACTCGATTTCCGTGGCGGACTTCTGGGCGCAGATGGAAAAGGAAAAGGCGTTCCGGGCGCAGTTCCGTTTTCCGGAGCGCGCACTCGACGAGTTGCGGCAGTGGGTGCTTGGCAACATCATCTCCCAGACCCTCATTTCCTGGGAGGCCCTGGACCGCCACTACGAAGAGCGCGAACCGCTCAAGCCGCTTTATGAGTTCTACCGGCGCCACCGGCTGGCCAAGGAGTTCGAAAAACGGTTCGTGGGCGACAAGGCCGCGTTGACCGACGAGGAGGTCAAAAAATATTTCGAGGAGAACCGCGCCAGGTTCCAGACCCCGGAGATGATCCACTATGCGCTGATCGAAGGCGAGAAGGGGTTTGTCGAGAAGCTGTGGGACCAGCTCGCCAAGGGGCATGACTTTTTCGCGGTCGCCAAGGCGGCGCTGCCCAGCGGCGCGCCGGTCCAGCAGGTGCCGGTGAACCATGTGGGCAAGGAACTGCTGGCGGTGATCGATGGTCTCAAAAAAGGAGAAATGAGCCGCCCTTTTGCGTATAATGACGGTATGGCGGTGGTCAAGTTGATCGACCGCAAGGATCCGGCCCCCATCGCCTTTGAGCAGCTTGAGCAGCTCCTTCGGCAGCAACTCGGCGAGGAGAAGTACCGGCGCCTGAAGAAGGAGCTGCTGGAGACCCTGCGGGCGAGGTCGGAGATCCGGATGAATGAAGAGGAATGGCAGAAGGTACGGAGGGAACTTGAAGAGAGCGCACAGGAGAAAAAGAACAGTTAGTCTGCTGCTGGTGACGGCGGGCCTGCTGGTTTTCGCCGCGGCGATGCACCTGGCAGTCCCGGCGCCGTCGGCCGCGCCCCGCAAGGGGTGCATCGACTGCCATGCCGGCATGGTGGAGAAGATGCTGACCGGCAACGTCCATGCCCCGGTGAAGGCGAAGGATTGCGACGCCTGCCATCTGCCGCACGGGTTGATCGGTGGGGCCTTCCTCCGGCAGGAGGTGCCGCTGCTCTGCCAGCGCTGCCACGAGGCGGTGATGCGGCCGGCGGTCAAGCCCGTCACGGTGCATGCGCCTTTTGCCAAGGGGACGTGCACCAGTTGTCATGCCGCGCACAACTCGACGCAGCCCAGGTTGCTCAAGGCGGCCCAGAACGAAGGCTGTTATGGCTGCCATAACCGTGGGGATTACGAGAAGGCGATCGTGCACGCCCCTGTCAAACAGGGCTGCGCCACCTGCCACGCCCCGCACAGTTCCGGCCACCCGGCCTTGTTGAAGGAGGCGGCCGATTTCCTGTGCCTCAAATGCCACCAGACCGACGGCCAGAAGGCCAAGGCGGCGCACCATGGCCAGGAGGTGAGGAGCGGCTGCCTCGGCTGCCATAATCCCCACAGCACGGAAAAGCGTGGCCTGGTCAAGGCAACGTTCCATCAGCCGGTTGCCGCCGGCAAGTGCACCGCCTGCCATGGCACCCAGCCCGACGGCCGGCTGGCCAAGGTGGCCGATGCCGCTCTGTGCGTGAAATGTCACAAACAGGACGCGGCCCTGGCCGGCAAGATTCACCGGCCGGTGGGGGAAGGGAAATGTCTGGAGTGCCATGCGGTACACGCCAGCGACCACCGCGGATTGCTGGCCAAACGGCCGACCCAGCTCTGTCTGGACTGCCATAAGCGCGAGGATGGTGGACATCAGACCCAGACCCAGACGCACGCACCGTATCGCGACGGCAATTGCCTTGCCTGCCATGCCGCCCATGGCAAAAAGGAAACCTTTGGCCTGAAGGCCAGCGGCGCGGCCCTGTGCGCCTCCTGCCACGAGAGCGCGAAGTATGGCGGCGCCGGCGGGCACGCGCCGGCGGCCAAGGGGGAGTGCCGCACCTGCCACCAGCCCCACGTCGCCGACTCGCGGGCGTTGTTGACCAAGAAGGAAGAGGCGCTCTGCCTTTCCTGCCACAAGGAACTCGAACAGCAGATGAACCGCTTCAGCGTCCATCGCCCCTTTGCCGGCGGGGAGTGCAGCCGTTGTCACAACCCCCATCAGTCGGGCGGGGCTCCGAAACTGCTGCGGGAGCGTGATACCACGACCCTGTGCGTCGGCTGTCACGAGTCGCTCAAGAA
>JBFLYY010000197.1:0-6025 GCA_040756495.1 Thermodesulfobacteriota bacterium
AGAGGCGGAGGCGGTCGGTGGGGTCGAGATCCACCTTGGCCAGGAGCGAATGGCGGTCGGAGTCGATCCGCTTCTCTCCGCTGTCCTCCCCGCTTTCCTGGCTGTAGTGCAGCAGATAGCCCAGCCTGGTCAGGGGCCGGTCCCCGAACCAGCCATAGGCCTGGGACTGGTGGCGATTTGTATCGTGGGCCTCCTCCGCCACCCCGTTTTTGAGCCGCTCCTTGATGTCGTACCAGCCATAGGCCACCCCGGCCCCGCCTCTCTGCTTCTCCGGGCTGCGGCGGGTGATGATGTTGATTACCCCGGCCATGGCGTCGCTGCCGTAGAGGGCGGAGCCAGGGCCCTTGACCACCTCGATCCGCTCGATCATCGCCACCGGGATCTGGTTCAGGCCGATGCCGTATTCCCCCATGCCGCCGCTCTGGCCGGAACCCATCACCCGCTGGCCGTCCACCAGGATCAGGGCGTAGCCGTCGTTGATGGAGAGCCCCCGCATCCTGGCGTTCCAGGTATAGGTGCCGAAGGTGTCGTCGTGGGCCGAGGCCGAGACGCCGGGGATGCCCTTCAGGAGGTCCACGGTGTTCTGGGCATTGGTCCTGGCGATCTCCTCGCGGCCGATCACCTGGGTTTCCACCGGGGTATCCGCCAGGGTGTGGGTGGTCCGGGTGCCGGTGACCACCACCTGTTCCAGGAGATGGGGTGGCGGGGAGGGTTCCCGGGCCATTGCCGCTCCCCCGCCGTTCAAGAGGGGCAGGGCCGCGGTGGCGGCCAGCAGCGCCTCCCGGCCACGGAAATGTCTGCTGCGCTGTGGTGTTGTTGCGGGTGTCATTGCGCCTCCTTTTGTGTTACGAATTTAAAATAGGTGGCACATTAGCGGGAAAAGGGGTTGTCGGCAAGGGGAAAATGTTATAAAAATGAAATTCGTGCTACCAAAGTACGAGGCAGGTATCTGGTACGGGGGAAGGAGGCAGGGGAGGCGGCCGGCCGGTGGCCGGCGTTTTTTCCCTTGCCCTGATGGAGACCCCCCGGTACATTTGCCACCTGTTCAGGTGCTCTTAACCGAGCTTGATAGGGAACCCCGTGAAAATCGGGGACGGGCCCGCCGCTGTAACCGGGGACGAATGCCGCACCATGTCACTGTCCGTACCAGGATGGGAAGACGCGGCAGGAGGAGGAACCGGGAGTCAGAAGACCTGCCTGGACGTCATATCGTGTTGCCCCCGTGGACAAGGGGCACCAGTTGTCTGTCTTGGGAAAACCAGGGATCCCCGGACCAATCATGCATTGGTCCGGGGATTTTTTTTGCGCGCCTGCGCTGTCGTCCTCCGGACCCTGAAAAAACAAGGAGGAGAATGTCATGCGCAGGATCAGTTTCATGGCCGCCGCCCTGTTGGCCGGGAGTGCCGGTGCGGCTGCGGCGGAACCATCGGCACGCCTGGAGGAGGTGGTGGTGACGGCGACCCGCACCCCGGCAACGGTTGCGGAGGTTGGCGGCAGTTCGGTCACGGTGATCACCGCCGAGGAGATCGCGGCCAAGCAGCAACCAACCGTGGAGGAGGTGCTCAAGACGGTCCCCGGCGTGAGCGTGGTGGCCAATGGCGGCATGGGCACCAACACCTCGGTCTTTATCCGGGGGGCGGATTCCAAGAACACATTGGTACTGGTGGATGGCGTCATGTTCAACGATCCCTCCAGCGGCCAACGGAGTGCAAACCTCGCCAACCTGACCACCGACAATATCGAGCGCATCGAGATCGTCCGCGGCCCCATGAGCGTGCTCTATGGCAGCAACGCCACTGCCGGGGTCATCAACATCATCACCAAGCAGGGCAGCGGCCGGCCTGGGTATTGCCTGGGCGGCGAGACCGGCTCCCATGGCACCTGGAAGACCTACGGCGGCGCCAGCGGGGTGGTGGAAAAGTTTGACTACAGCCTGAATCTCTCCCGCACCGAGGCCCAGGGCTTTTCCACGGCCAATGACGACAACGACCGCATTCCCCATGCCAACGGCAGCACCTCGGAAAAGGATGGCTGGGAAAATTCCACCTTTTCCGGCAAGGCCGGCTTCAAGATAACGCCGGACTTCGATCTCTCCGCCACCACCCGCTATATGGATTCCCGGGTGGATCTCGACAGTCCGATCAGCGGCTATCTGCAGGACAACAAGGTGGTCGGTAACCCGAAGGACAAGTATATCGACAGCGAGGAGATGCTGGTAAAGCTCAACCTTCACAACCGCCTGTTCAATGGCTGGTTCGACTCCAATCTGTATTACCAGCAGTCCGACATGGAGCGGAACATCACCGACGATAGTGGCCGGTCGTTCTATAACGGCGAGAGTGCCGAGATCGGCTGGCAGGGAACCGTGGCGGCCGTTGCCGGGAACACCCTGACCCTGGGTGCTTCCTGCTTTGAGGAGCAGATGGATGCCTCCAGTGTCACCAGGCAGTCGGCCAATGTGGCCGGCTACTGGCTGCAGGACCAGATTGCCCTGGGCGAGAGCTTTGACGTGGTGGCCGGGGTGCGGCTCGACGACCACGACCGCTTTGGCAGCAAGGCAACCTACCGGCTGGCCCCCTCCTATGTGATCGAGGCCACCGCTACTACCGTGAAGGCTTCGTACGGTACCGGGTTCCGCGCCCCCTCGCTTTATGAATTGTATCATCCGACTTATGGCAATCCGGCCTTGCGGGCGGAGGAAAGCGCGGGATGGGACGTTGGCGTCGAACAGGAACTCTTGGGTCGGAAACTGACCGTGGGCGTTACGTATTTCGAGACCCGATTCGACAACCTGATCCAGTGGGATTTCACCACCTGGAAGTATGCCCAGGCCACGGGCGACACCACCGCCCGGGGTATCGAGTCCTTTGCCCGCCTGAGTCCCGTGGCCAATCTTGATCTGACCATCTCCCACACCTACACCGACACCGAGGACGCCACTGGCGCCCGCCTCACCCGTCGGCCCCTGAACAAGGCGTCTCTTTCCGCAGCCTGTCGCTTCTCCGAAAAACTGCGCGGCAACGTGGACCTGCTCTGGGTCGGGGAACGGGACGAGATTTCTTCCGCCAAGGATAGGTACGGCAACCGCGTTTATACGTTGGATTCGTACACGGTGGTCAATGTGGCGGGTTCGTATGCCTTGACCCCGCATCTGGACCTCTATGGCCGCATCGATAATCTTTTCGACGAGAAGTACGAAGAGGCATGGAGCTATGCCACGCCCGGGCTTTCGGCCTATGGCGGAGCGAAATTTCATTTCTGAAAAGGGGAGACCTGGCGGTGGGCCGTCCGGTCCGCTGCCAGGTTCGTGTGCGATCATGAGACAGCGGTGTCTGTGGTTTTTTTTCTGTGTTGTGTTGCTGGCGACAACAGACGTCCTTGCGGCGTCGTCATGGAATGAAGGGCTGGGTGCGTCTGCCCCGCGCCGCATCGTCTCCCTGGTGCCGGCGGTGACCGAGATGCTCTATGCCATCGGCGCGGGCGATCAGGTGGCTGGCCATACCTACCACTCCACCTTTCCCCGCGAAGGGGTGGAAAAGGTGGTGGGCGGCTTTTTTGCCCCGTCGCTTGCGGCCATCGAGCAGAAGCAGCCGGATTGCATCATCCTGGCCGATCTGCATCATGAGGTGCGCGGCTATTTTGCCGGCAAGGTGCCACTCCTTAGCCTGTCGGCGCACTCCATTGCCGATATCGAGCACAATATCCTGCTGCTTGGCCAACTGACCGACCGGGAGGCGGCGGCGGAACGACTGGTTGCCCGGAACCGGGAGGTTGTGGAACGGATCGGCCGGAAGGTCGCTCAAATACCCACGGCCGCGCGTCAGCGGACCATCCGGTTCATGGCCATGGGCGACGGGCAATTGACCACGCCGGGCGACGATTCCTTTCAGAACGATTATATCCGGGCGGCCGGCGGCATCGCGCCGCACTTCGGCCGCAACGGCAACATGATCGGGATCAGCCAGGAGGAATGGCAGCGCTTTGATCCGCAAATGGTGTATGGCTGCGGCGCGAAGGAGAAGATTGTCGCCGCCCTGAACCAGCCGGGCTGGCGCGAGGTGGCCGCGGTGCGCAACGGCCGGATCTACGCCTTTCCGTGCGACCTGACCTGCCGGGCCGGGGTGCATGCCGCTGATCTGGTGGCCGGCTTGGCCGCCACCCTCTACCGTGACGAGTTTTCCGACCCGAGGCAACAGGTGCAGCCGGATCATCCGCTCTCCTCCCGTTCCCTCGACCTGCGCCTGCCCTATGTCACCGGCGCCCGCATCGTTACCAGCACCATCCGCGATTTTGAGCAGAAAACCCTGGTGGTGGATCTGGCGGAATCCATGCGGGTGCTCTCCACCCTGGAGGGTATGCGCAGCGGAATCCGCGCCGTGGGCAATCACTCTTTCCCGCCGCCGACCTGGGGGCTGGGCCATGACCAGGGGCTCGCCGCCCTGCAACAGCAGACCCTGGCCGTTCTGGGGCGCAAGGCGGCGGCCACCAGTCTGCTCTTCACCGGCGCCGACATGGACAACCTGTCGGTCCAGGAGGCGAGCCATCGGGAGCTGACCGTCCACGCCCTGGTGACCGCCGGCGTCAAAACCAATGCCATGCGGATGGGCGAGGACCGCGGCGATTTTTACGAGCCCGGCACCATCAACATCGTGCTGCTGACCAACATGCGCCTGTCGCCGCAGGCGATGGCCAGGGCGATCATCAGCGCCACCGAGGCCAAGAGCGCGGTCTTGAACGAACTCGACGTCCGCAGCAGCTACACGCCGGTAGCCCACCAGGCCACCGGCACCGGCACCGACAATATCCTGGTGGTCGAAGGCCGCGGCCGCCTGCTGGACAAGGCCGGCGGCCACACGAAGCTCGGCGAGCTGATCGCCAGGGCGGTGGCGGCCGGGGTCCGGGAGGCGATTGCCAAGCAGAATGCCATCACCAGGGAGCGCCCGATCTTCAGCCGCCTCGCCGAGCGGAATATTTCCTTGGGCACGCTCGTGCCGGATGAGCTGCCGGGCTGCAAGCTGACGAAGGCCGAGGCGGTTGCCGCCCTGGAAAGGGTTCTGCTCGATCCCCTGTACGATGATTTTCTCGCCGCTGCCCTGGCGATCAGCGATGCCCAGCAGAACGGCCTGATCCATGACCTGCGCGCCTACGAATTGTGGGGCCGGGCGATAACCGCCTCCCTGGCCGGTCGGGAAGGGGGGCAATGGCAGCAGCACCTCACGGCACCCAACCTGCCGCCCGCACTGACCATGGGCATGGACGCCCTGCTGAACGGCGTCTGTGCCGGTGCCCATGAATAACCGGCACGCCCATACCCTGTACCGGCATCAGGGGGCTGCCGTGGTGTCCCTGCTGCTCCATGCCGCCTTTTTCTTCGGGTTGCAGGCGCTGCACGGCGGCAAGGCCCGCCCGCTGGCGCCGCTGACCAAGGTGCTCGACGTGTCGCTGGTTGGCGGGGCCGTTGCCTCCGGGCGGCCCGGCACTCTCCCAAGACCGGCCGCGGGCACGCCGGGCAGGACGTCGGCGCGATCGTCGGCTGACAGCCAGCCGGCGACCGCGCAGGCAGAGCCGCGGCCGGTCGCCTTGACAACGCCCGGCTCCCCCGCCGCCTCCGGGGCCTCGCCGTCTCCCGCCGCTGCCGCAGGCCCTGGCGGGAGTACGAACAGCGGCCTTGCCGCCGCCGACGGAGGCGGAACCGGCGCCGGGGCTGGCTCCGGTTCTTTGGGGGAGGGAGGCGCGCTCCAGCTCGCCACCCCCCTCTATCGGCTCAATCCGCCCCCGGTCTATCCCCAGGTGGCGCGGCAGCGACGCTTCGAAGGGGTGGTGCTGCTCCGGGTGCTGGTGCTCGCCGACGGCATGGTCGGGGAACTGCGCCTGGAAAAGAGCAGCGGCCATGTCGTGCTCGACCAGGCGGCGCTCAAGGCCGTGCGCGGCTGGGCCTTTGCGCCGGGTCGCCGGGGCGGGATACCGGCGGCCATGGAGGTGCTGGTGCCGGTACGATTCGCCCTCGAATAGGAGATGCTTATGC
>JBFLYY010000198.1:0-10675 GCA_040756495.1 Thermodesulfobacteriota bacterium
TCCATGCGATTTTCACCGGTTCACCAAGGAGGGAATCGAAACAATGCTGGCAGGCAAATTTCACATTGCCCAATTGAATCCGGTCGGCCCCCAGACCCCATTCACGCTGGATCCGAGGCTGCTGCTCCATGGTAAGGCAACGGAGACAGCCCCCTACAGCCATGTGGGCATCGCTCTCAAAATCTGACCACCTGCCCAAGGAGCCTTCATGATCCGCTACTGCACCCGCTGCCTCATGCCGGAGACCAAGCCGGACCTCGAATTCGACGCCAGCGGCGTCTGCAGCGCCTGCCGCTATTTCGAAAAGCGCGGCGCGGTGGACTGGGCCGCGCGCAAGACCGAACTGCTCACCATTCTCGACCGCTACCGCAGCAGGGAGGGCAGCAACTACGACTGCCTCATTCCGGTCTCGGGCGGCAAGGACTCCCACTACCAGGTCATCAAGATGCTGGAGCTGGGCATGAACCCGCTCTGCGTCACCGGCACCACCTGCTCGCTCTCCGAGGTGGGCCGCCGCAACATCGAGAACCTCAAGAGGCTGGGCGTCGATTACCTGGAGGTCACCACCAACCGGGTGGTGCGCCGCAAGTTGAACAGATTCGCCCTCCAGAACGTGGGCGACATCTCCTGGCCCGAACACGTGACCATCTTCACGGTGCCGGTGCGGATTGCCGTGCAGATGGGGATTCCGCTCATCATCTGGGGCGAGAACTCCCAGAACGAATACGGCGGTCCGGCGGCGGACGCCGAGAACAGCACCCTCAGCCGCCGCTGGCTCGAAGAGTTCGGCGGGCTCCTCGGACTCAGGGTCTCCGACCTCATCGGCACCGAGGGCATCGAACGGCGCCACCTCATCCAGTTCACCTACCCCTCCGACGAGGAACTGCGCCGGGTGGGGGTCAGCGGTCTCTTTCTGGGCCATTACCTGCCCTGGGACGGCTACCACAACGCCATGATCGCCCAGGGCCACGGCTTCGAGACCTTTCCCCATTTCGTGGAGGGATCGTTCGCCAACTACGAGAACCTGGACAACCACCAGACCGGCATCCACGATTATTTCAAATTCCTCAAGTTCGGCTTCGGCCGGGCCACCGACATCGCCTGCCTCCACATCCGCCGAGGCCGCATCTCCCGCGAGAACGGTCTGACGCTTGTCCGCAGGCACGACGGCAAGTTCCCCTGGACCTATCTCGGCAAACCCATCGAGGAGATCCTGGCCGAGATCGATCTGCCGCTTGACGAGTTCATCGCCATCTGCGACCGCTTCACCAACAAGAAGCTCTTTGTCTGCGACGCCAAGGGCCGGCTGGTCAAGGATCGCCACGGCAACCTCACCAAATTGAACGACGACAATCCATGAAGGAAATCGCCATCGTCGATTACGGGATGTGCAACCTCGATTCGGTGAGCCGGGCCATGGAGAAATGCGGCGGCGTGCCGCTGGTCACTGCCGATGCCCGGGAGATCGCCGGGGCCGACGGCATCGTCCTGCCCGGCGTGGGGGCATTTGCCGATGCCATGGCCAACCTCAAGGAGCGGGGGCTGGTGGCAGTGCTGCGGGAACAGGCCATCGGCCGCGGCGTTCCCTTCCTGGGCATCTGCCTCGGCATGCAGCTCATGGCGGAGGTGGGCCACGAAGGCGGCCAGAGCGAGGGGCTCGGGCTCATCCCCGGCGAGGTAATCCGCCTCATTGCCGACACCCCGGCAAGCCGCATTCCCCATGTGGGCTGGAACGAGGTGGCCTATCAGCAGGAGTGCCCCCTCTTTGCGGGAATCCCTGACCATGCCGATTTCTACTTCGTCCACAGCTATCACTTCCAGTGCGACGAACGCTTTGTCGTCGGCCGCACCCCGTACTGCGGCGGATTTGCCTCGGTGGTGGGCAGGGATCACTGCTTCGGCGTCCAGTTCCACCCGGAAAAAAGCCTGGCAACAGGACAAACCCTGCTGCGGAACTTCCTTGCCCTATGCTGAAGATCCGGATCATCCCCACCCTGCTCTACAAGAACTTCGGCCTGGTCAAGGGCGTTGGTTTCAATTCCTGGCGCCGGACGGGCAGCGCCCTTCAGGCGATCATGGTCTACAGCCTGCGCGGGGTGGACGAACTCATCTTCCTCGACATCAGCGCCACCAGCGAGGAGCGAGAGCCCGACTATGCGCTCATCGACGAGCTGGCGGACGAATGCTTCATGCCGCTCACCGTGGGCGGCGGCATCCGCACCGTGGAGCAGGTGCACAGGCTGCTCATGGTGGGCGCCGACAAGGTGGCGATCAACACGGCAGCGGTGGAGAATCCGGAACTCATCAGTCAGGTGGCCAAACGGTTCGGGGCCCAGTGCGTGGTGGTCTCCATCGACTACCGGACCGAAGCGGACGGCGCACGTCGGGTCTACACCCACGCCGGCACCAGGGCCACGGAACTCGATCCGGTTGCCCTCGCCCGCAGGGCCGAGGATCTGGGCGCCGGCGAGATCCTGCTCACCTCCATCGAACGGGACGGCACCATGCAGGGGTACGATCTTGACGGCATCCGCCAGGTGAGCAGCGCGCTCTCCATCCCGGTGATCGCCGGCGGCGGGGCCGGCAACGCCGCGCATGTCCACGAGGCCATCGAGCACGGCCACGCCTCGGCCATCGCCGCGGCGAGCATCTTCCACTTCACCGAGATCACCCCGCGGGAGATCAAGGAATACCTTGCCGGCCAGGGAGTGCCTGTACGATGGTGAGCGCCATCCCCAAAAACATCGTGCCGGAGAACACGAAACCCTGCCAGGCCGATCCCCCTTCCGCCGCCCTGGGAGCCGACCTACTCGCGTCCCTGGATAACGGAGAGATCGCCACAACGGCGGAGGAGAGCTTCCACAAAAAACGCTGGCAGGAGGCACTTCCCTGCCTTGGGGAACTGCACCAGCGCGGTTTCAGGACACCACAACTCTTCCTCATGCTGGGCATCACCCTCCACCATCTGCAACGCCATGAGGAGGCAATCGCTGCACTGCGGCACGTCGTGGCCAGCCATCCAGATGACCCTTATGTCGTACACCATCTCGCGGTCTCTCTCCTGGCCCAAGGACGCCATCGAGAAGCGCTGGCATGTTTCGACCAGGTCGTCTCCAGGGTGCCGGATCATGCGGAGGCCCTCTTTTTCAAGGGTGAATGCCTTAGGGCTCTCGGGCAAATTGACGAGGCGATCGCCACGTACAGTCAAGCCGTCACCTTGCACCCGTCCTTACATCAGGCGCTGTACAACATCGGCGACCTCCACCGCCGGCACGGCAGGCTGGAGGAGGCACAACACTTTTTCCAACAGGTTCTGCACGTGGCGCCGGAGTGCGCGGATGCCGCCTGCGCCTTGGGTGATCTGGCCTTCCGTTCCGCTTCTTACTCCGAGGCCCAGGAATGCTTTCGCTTGGCGATTACCGCGGCTCCGCATTTCGCCCCGGCCCATCACAACTTAGGACTGGCTTTACAGAAACTGGGCGAACGCCAGCAGGGGCTGCACCATATGGCGCAGGCCATAAGGCTGGGCAAAGAATGCGTTCCTTCATGGGAGGGTCCAACCCGGGTACGGATCGAGGTGGCAAGCTGCTGCAACCTCCGCTGCCGTCATTGCCCAACCGGGGTTTCCTACAACAAGGTGCCCCGCACCCTGATGCCCATGGAACTCTTCGAGGTGCTGCTCGAGCAACTGACGGGCCTCGACACCTTTCAAGACGGTGTGCTCTACCTGGGGGGGGAACCGCTGCTCAATCGCGACCTGCCGCGGATGATCCGCCTGCTCCGGCAACAAACCAAAGTGGAACGAATTTTTTTCAACACCAACGGCATGCTGCTCACCGAGGAAATCTGCCAGGAACTGGCCAGCAGTGGCGTGAACGCCATCCAGGTCTCCATCGATGGCCGCTCCCCAGCGGAAAACGATGCCATCCGCAAAGGGGCATCCTATGAGAGGATAGCCGAAAACATCCGGCTGTTGCGCCGGCTCGCCCCGAATATCACGGTCACCATCGCCAATACCCAGATCAAGCAACCAGGCGACCCGGATGAACCTGAAATTCCAAACTTTCTGCGGCAGAATTTCCCGGAACTTTTCATCCAGAGCAACTACGCCATGCACTGGCCCGGCCTCGACCAAGACGCCTCTGCCATGGCCCGAGCATGCTCCTCTCTTCTTCCCCCCAAACATTTCTGCAACAAGCCGTTCACCGAGCTGGCCGTGCGCGCCAACGGCGACGTGGTGCCCTGCTGCTATGATCTGGGCAGTGAACTTGTGCTGGGCAATATCAGGGAAAACAGCCTGCTCAAGATCTGGCAGGGAGAAACCATCAGCCGGCTTCGCGAGATTCTGCTCGCGGATCAGATCGACCAGCTCCCATCGCTCTGCCAAAAATGCATCGTCTATACCGGCGCGATACCGGTACAGAGCGCATAAAAAGAGGATCCAGCCCCCTCGCAGCGTTCAGAACGTGGCCAGGGCAGGCCCGACCGAAAATTGCAGCAGTTTCCACGTGCCGCTGGGCACCTGTTGGCAACCAACCACCATCAGACCCAGGTAATCGTATCCCTGCCCCTCCCCTCCCGCCAGTATGCGTTCCAGAGGCAGATGGCCACTGAGGCGCAGCCACAGGCTTTCGTCAGGGATCAGCGCACCGGACCAGGGTTCAGTACCGAAATACTCAAGAGGACGTCGCAGAATCCAGCGGGTCTCACTCGCCGTGTGTTCAACGAAAAAAGCGACCTTGCCTCCCTGCAGGTTGAGCCTCTCCTCCTGTTGCCACACCATCAAAACGGCTCGGCGCAGGTCGTGATAACCGGTGGCTGCCGCCCGGATAAAGGCGAGGTAGACAAAGGGGACCGGATGGGGCACGACACAATAGTCGTTCTCCAGACAAATCGCGAAACTGCTCGCCTCATCGGGCTGGGGCACCGGCACCTGCCTCCCTTCTCGGCCACTCACAGTAAGCCAGTCCGGCTGCCATCTTCTGATGCTTGCAGTAAAGGGCCAACATGGATCAACCACCCCTTCCAGGCAAAATTCACTCAAAGCGATACGGCCGGTCACCTTTTCCGAGAAACCGACAAAGGCAAAACCACAGCTAAAGCAGGCGCCAAGGGTCTGGTTGAGGTTGTTTGCCTTATCCGGTGCCGCGGCAAAACTGCGGTGCCAGAGTGCCGGGTCGTTCCGCAGGGTCACCGTGACGGGGTCTCCCCACTTCTCATGGGAAACAGGGAGAGGCTCCGCCGCGTAATGCCAGCGGGTGGCCGCAGGACCGTAGGTCACGACCCAGAAAGAGACCTTGGCGCCGTGCAACTTGAGATTTTCCCCGCGCAATCGGCAGCGGAGTGTCATCTCCCGAAGATCGGCCGGGGCCTCATAGTCCCAAAAGCGATAGTGCAACAAGAAGAGAATGGAATGGGGCTGTTCCGGTGTATCGATGGTCCACAGGGAGTCATCGGCCCAGATGCAGGGCTGGCCTTCCGGGCCACCGGCAGGTTCGTACCGGACCTCGGGATAATTGTGACCCCCCTCGAAATACTCATAGCTTTTCCAACTCGCAAGCGGTGGCGCCACATTCACACGAGCCGACATCCTCTTCCCCCTCTATCGCAACCTTGCCCTACCCGCCCCATCCCCTACGGCATTATCCTATCACAAACCTCTTCGGCAATGGCCAGAGAGGCGGTGGCAGCCGGAGAAGGGGCATTGCCCACATGGAGAATCCGGTGATCCGCCCAGAAGGCGAAGTCATCCAGCAGTTTTCCCTCTCGGTCGCACGCCTGGGCCCGCACCCCGGCGCCGCCCGGCGCCAGATCCTCGGCGCGAATCTCCGGAACCAGCCGTTGCAACGCCGCGACAAAGGCCGCCTTACGCAAGGAGCGATGGATCTCCCCCAACCCGGCTCGCCAGTACTGGCGCGCCAACTTCCGAAAGCCCGGCCAGGCCATGGTATCCGCCATGTCCCGCAGACTGACGTCCGCCCAGCGGTACCCCTCGCGCTTCAGGGCCAGAACCGCGTTGGGCCCGGCCTCGACCACGCCATCAAGCATTCGGGTAAAATGGACGCCGAGGAAGGGAAAGGCCGGGTCCGGCACCGGATAGACCAGGCCCCGCACCAGCTCCCGCCGTTCCGTATGCACCGTATGGTATTCCCCACGAAAGGGGATGATCCGCCACGGTGGTTGCGAACCCGTCATGCGGGCCAGCCGGTCGGCATGGAGCCCGCCGCAACAGAGCACCCTGTCCGCGACCATGGCTCCCCGAATCGTTTCCACCTCCACCGTCTCGCTCTTCTGCCGCAGGCCGACGACCTCCTCGCCAATTCGAATCTCGCCGCCCAGGCGGAGAATCTCCTCCCGCAGCCGCTCGCTCACCACCCGGAAATCGACGATGCCGGTCTGCGGCACATGGAGGCCGGCCACGCCTGCGACATGCGGCTCCATTTCCCGGATGGTCTCAGGAGAAAGCCAACGCAGCCCTGTCAGCCCATTGGCCTCGCCCCGTCGTTGTAGTTCCGCCAGCAGCGGCACCTCCCGTTCTTCGGTGGCCACGATGAGCTTGCCGCAGATCTCATGGGGCACGTCGTGCCGGCGGCAAAAATCGAGCAGCAGCGCATAGCCGCGCCGGCAGGTAAGGGCCTTTGCACTGCCGGGACGATAGTAGATCCCGGAGTGGATCACCCCGCTGTTGTGGCCGCTCTGGTGGCGGGCCACCTGCCCTTCCTTCTCGAAGAGCGCAAGACGGCAACCGGGCTGCCGGAGCAAGAGGGCGCGGGCCGTAGCCAGACCGACGATTCCCCCGCCGATTATGGCGTAATCAGAGCGCACCTGACTATCCGCCGCTCCTGATGGCCGCGGCCCCCTCCTGGAGAAGGGCAAGGGACTCAGGCCCGGCCTGCTCGCTCAATGCCTGCAGAAAGGCCGCCCTTTGTCCGGAACCAGGGGCCTGCTTGAGAAAGGCCACCACCACATCGGTTGCTTCCGTTTTCCGGCCGAGAAGCAACAAGATATGCGCGAGGTTGACGGCCGTCTCCAAGGCGGGTGCTGCCTGAAAGCTCCTGGTCAGCTGCGCCACGGCATTGTCGAATTCTCCGCGATTGAAGAGAAAGACCCCAAGATTATTCAAGACCTGAGGATCATCCGGAAACTGGCCGCGCAGAAAGGAGATCCACTCCTCCACCTGCTTCTCCCTGCCCTGCTCGGCCAACAGAGTGATATGGTCAACCATTGCCGTCACCACCGCACCGGCGGGACTCCCGGCATGATGCCGCTCAACGGCCTGTTCCTTATGGGCCGCTTCGTCGAAGAGACAGCGCGCAACATCCAGTGCCGCGGTATCCGTTTGCCTGCAATGACGCTGAAAGGCCGCCCGTTGCGCCAGCCACGCCGGGGCATCCGGCTCCGCCAGGGCGGAATCGAGTAAGGTTCGAAGTTCCTCCCGGGTTTCCGCCGCCCGGACCAAATCCAGTTCGCGATAGATCGTGGTCGGCCGGCCGTCGGGCAGCATCCGGCAATCCGGGTCGTGGCCGCTGAAGCGCCAGAACTCGATGACCGGTTTCCCCGCCGCGAGACCATCGAGGATTCCCGACGACCAGCCGGAGATCACCACGTCGGCCAACGAACAAAGTTGCGCAAGGTGAAGACCCGAGACCAGCCAACGACTGCGGTCGTACTCGCTGAGGATCCGGTTGAGTTCTTCCATGTCCTGCCGCGGGTGCGCCTTGATGAGCAAGAAGGCATCCTCGTACCGCAAGGCCTCTTCCACGGTGGAACGGAGAAGGTATTCGTAGTCCGGCGGGCTGAGATAGACCGGATGCGCGCCACGGGAGATATAGAAAAAGACCTTCCCCGCCAGTTGCGCCCTGCGATATTCCTCGGTTTCGCTCAGCCCCGGTGCGTCACGCATTCTCCGTATCCAGCCGCTATCATAGCGAGGATAGCCGAAGGTTCTGATCTTGGCCAAATCCACATAGCCCGACCAATAGGGCATATCGTGTTCGGAGCAGAGGAGAAAGATATCGTGCACGCTGTAGGCGTCCGGATCGGGACAACGCTGCAATGCGTCGGATGCCCGATTCGAGAAGATATGGTTGGAGTGGGGGTAACTCACCACCAGCGCCCGGGGGCAATGGCCCGCCACCTCGGCCTTGAAGGGACAGTATTGGTCCTCATTATAATCCTTGAGGATGATCTTCACCTGCTCCGGGTCGATGGTATCCCGAAACAGGGAAGGGATTTCCTGCGGCACGATATTGAGGGAAGAGTACTTGCGGAACTCCGCGTAAAGGGTTCGGTTCAACACCAGAAAATCATGGATCAGTTTGTGGCCGAACAGGGTGATAATGCGCCATTCCGGATGCTGCTCCTTGAAGGCGGCCAGGACCGGCAGAATCCAATCCGCCTCACCGAACGACTTCGAAATGATCAGAATGATAACCGGCGGCTTATCGGGCATGGTGCTCCTCATTGCTTGACCAGATAACCGGAGGGGGCGAAGGAAAAGAGGAAACGGCTTTCCATCGCCGCATCCACCCGGAAGTCAGGGCGCGTCTGCAAAAAATCTTCAATGGCCTCGAATGGCCCGGGAGCGGATGCCTCCACTGGTGGCGGGATCGGATGGCCGTTGAGGTTCGAATCTTCGACAATCAGGTAACTCCCCGGCCCCACCAAGTCATTGTAGGCCTCCAGTTCGCTGCGGACATGCGCCTTGGTGTGCAGCGAGTCGAGGATAACAAAATTATTGCGTCCCTCCCCCACGAGGTCGTGTACCTGTTTGACAATGGCCGGATCGGTGGAACTTCCCGCCACACAGGTCACCCGGGGATGCTGCCGGACCTTTTCGTGCCAGACGCCCTGCCGCTCGCAGATATCGACGGAAATCACCCGCCCCTTGCCGATCAGGTCAAGCAGATTGGCGAAATAGAGGGTCGCCCCACCCTGAAAGGCACCGCACTCGATGATGCAGTCCGGCTGCCGAGTGAAGATGATCTGCTGATAATTGAAGAGATCACCAGGATGCTTGTGGACAGGCACGCCATTATAACGCATCTCCGGCCCGACGTGTTTGGAATAATTGGCATAAAAATAGGTATGAAAAATATCAACGATATGCTGTTTCGGCATCTTGAAATGGATGTTCAATCCGCGATGGGCAATGATAACCCCATCATCTTCTATGCAGCATTCAAACATACCGACCTCGCTCTGCTACAGCAGGAAACGCTCAAGAACAGCTCCCTGCAATAACTTCTGACCAGCTTTTCTGTCTGGCGGTTCGTTTTCGGCTCCCTTGACCAGACACCAGATTTCCTCGTTCTCCTCGCCCCAGGCAACGGGTTGCAGGCCGGCCAGGGCCAGGGTGGCAAAGAGCGTCTCCCGGCAGTAGTAATAGGGGTGCACGGCCCGGAACCAGTATTCCCACCACTTGTCGTAATCCCTGAGCACCGTTCTGGGGTGCATCATGTCCGGTACCGCGATGTAGATGAGCCCGCCCGGTGCCAGGGTGGAACGCAGCCGCTGCAATGTCTCCACCGGGGAAAGCAAATGTTCCACCACGTGGCGCATGACAATCAGGTCGAACCGGCCCTGGTTTTTTTCCACCCACGGCCCATCCACGTCGCTGTCCAGGAGTTCGGCGCCCACCTCCTCGGTGAGGGTCCGGCAGCACTCCGGCGACGCCTCGATGCCGCACAGATGCGCCCCAGACAGCTGTTCACCGAGATAGGCCAGCCCATGACCGGACCCGCATCCCGCGTCCAAAACGTTCTTGATCCCGCGCGGGTCGGGCAGGTGTGGCCTGATCCGCTCCCATACCTCGACCATGTTCCGGCGCACGCCCTCGATACCATAGTCTGGTTTGGTTTCCAGGCGGTAGAGATCGTCATACTGGCGGGTATAGAATTCCGTATAGGTGGCAGGGGTCCAGCGCGGATTGAGGTAGACCAGACCGCATTCACAGAGGACCGGGTGGATCTCGTAACCAAACTGGCCTCTGGTGAGCGGCTGGCCATGGAGTTGGATCGGCTCACCTTTCCCGGCGCCGCAGAGATGGCAGGTCACGGTTTCCCACCCCGTGTCGCCCACCAGAAAATCGAGCGCGGCAGTCGCCCCCTCAGCCATTGATACACTCCTTCGCCCCAGTAACAGCCACCGCCTTGGGCACCAGCCGCGAGCGTCTGGCCGGCGGCGCGAGCAGGGCCGGCAACTGGATATCCTTTTCGCTCCTGATTTCGAGGCACATGTAGGGGTTGTCGATGGGATAGACCCCCAGGTGCGGCCCCACGATCTCCTCGTTGCGGACGAACTCCGGCCGCGTCACGCAGCAGAGCCCCTTGTAGCTCAGATAGACCGGCTTCTTGAACTGCCGCGGCACGAACCCTTCATCCACCCGTTTCAGCCCCGACTCCTCCTCGATCCAGATGGCATTGCTCTCGCGCCTTGCCGGCAGCAAGGAATCAAAGCCCTCGGCAATGAGCTTGTCGATCATGGCGTCGATGAGCCGCGGCTCCCGGAAGGGGTAGGTGGTCTCGAGCAGCACCACGATGTCGGGATAGACCCCCTCCTTTTCCAATCGCTCCAGGGTATAACGATAAACCTGCTCCAGGCCGACGTATTCGTGGGAAAGGGCCTCGTCCCGCAGAAAGGCGAAATCCGCACCGGCCGTGAGCGCGCCGGCCAC
>JBFLYY010000199.1:0-3084 GCA_040756495.1 Thermodesulfobacteriota bacterium
GCCCCAGGTTCTTTTTTTGGTGCCCTTCCGCCCTGTTTCATTTGTCTCCTCAGGTTGGCCTTCTCCGCCGCGAGCCCGGCTATTGCCAGAGGGCGGAGAGAGGGACAAGGTGGATGTTCCGGTCAAAGCTGAGTACCCGCCTGGTGTTGCAGAGAACCACGCCGCAGAGGAAGTCCTTGCCGGTGACCGACTGGAATTCCCTGATCCCGGCCAGATCCCTTTCGGTGATCCCTTCCGAGTTTTTGACCTCGATGGCGACCAGCCGGCCCGCCTGCTCGACGACGAAATCAATCTCCTTGCCATCCCTGGTGCGATAGAAGGAAATCTCCGCCCTTCTTTCCCTCCGGCTGTTCATTTTGGTCAATTCCGCCAGCACGAAATTTTCCAGCAGATGACCGAAGAGCTGCGGCCGGGTGCGGGCCAGCTCTGGAGGGGAGGTTCTGAGAAGGTGCGCCAGCAGCATGGTGTCGTGGAAATAGATCTTCCCCGCCTTGACCAGACGCTTGCCGATGTTCCTGAACCACGGCGGCAGGAAATGGGTGATGAACGAGCCATTCAGCAGGTTCCGGTAGGTGCGGGCCGTGACCGGGGTCAGGCCGGTGTCGCGGGAGAGGTCGGCATCGTTGAGCAGGTTTCCGGCCCGGGCGGCCAGGGCCTGCAGCAGAACCGGCATCTGGGAGGCCTTTTCCAGGCGGTAGATATGCTGAGGGTCTTCCAGGGTGACCTTGTTGGCATATTCCTGAAACCATTTCTCCCGGGCCGCGGGGGGAAGTCGGGCAAGACCGGGGAAGGTGGCGGCCGCCATCACCTTGAGGAGGGGAGGCAGGCCGGTGTCGTTGCCGATGCCGGTAAAATCCCGGGCGAGGCAGCGATCGAGAAAGCCGCCGCTGGTCCCGCAATATTCGCTGCCGCTCAGCGGCAGCAGGGTGACTGTTCCCATGCGGCCGACCATGGCGTCGGCCAGTTCCGGCACCACCATCAGATTGGCGGAACCGGTCAGCAGGTAGCGGCCGTTGGGGTTGGCGTCTCCGCGCAGGGCAATAAGCCTCTGCTCGTCCACCAGCATCTTCAGCGGGCGGAACAGTTCCGGCACCAGCTGCACTTCATCGAGGATCAGGGGAACCCCGGCCTCGCCGAGAAAGGCTGCCGGATTGCGGCTGGCCGCCCCCCGCTCCAAGGCATCGTCGAAGGTGATGAACCTGCCCCGGAAGCGGTCCGCCAGCAGTTCATGGACCAGGGTGGTTTTGCCGGCCTGGCGGGGGCCGTTGATGTAAACGGCCGGAAAGGTTTGCAGCATCTCCAGGACCGTTTCCTCGATGTGGCGGCGGATTATCTGGATGGCTTTTCCTCCCTGGCCGGAACTTTCCGGAAAGACGACCGCGGATGCTGGCCGCTGAATGCATGGTATCCTTTCGCGAATCGAAAAGCAACCATATGATTAGCGAAAAGTTACCCCCGTTCATCCCGCCTCTCCCGGATCCGTAATTCCGGGGACGCAATGCTCATTTCCCGTCAACTCCGCTGCCTGTTCCCGTCCGCGTCAGAAAGAGTAACCGTCTTGTTTATGCCGCATGTTTGCGGACGTGGGGCTCGACCTCGGGCCAGGTGGTGCGTTGCGCGAGGCGCAGGTCGTAGTCGCTCTGCAGGTCCAGCCAGAGTTCCGGCGAGACCGAGAAATACTTGGCCAGACGGAGGGCGGTGTCTGCGGTGATCGACCGCTTGCCGTTCACGATCTCGCTGATCCGGTTGGGTGGCACGCTGATCGCCCGAGACAGGGCGTTGATGCTGATTCCGAGCGGCCTCATGAACTCTTCCAGCAGAATCTCGCCAGGGGGGATGGGGTCAAGTTGTTTGGTCGCCATGGGTTGCGCTCCTGATGGTAATCTGCGTGGGCCTCAGAACACCCCGTGGTCGGCAAGGATTTTTACGCCGATGGCCAGGAGCACCAGGCCGCCGACGATCTCGGCCCTGGCGCCGAGGCGGGAAGCAGCACCCAGGATGCAGCCGAGGCGCAGCCCCACGGCGGTGAGCACTGCCGCCACGATGCCGATGATGGCGGCCGGCAGCCAGACGCTGATGCCGAGCAGGGCAAAGCTTAAGCCCACGGCCAGGGAATCGATGCTGGTGGCCACGGAAAGGGTGACGAGCATGCGGCCGCGGGTGGGGTCTGCCGCTTCCCCGGCCTCATGCTCCTCGCGAACGGCCTCGATAATCATCTTGCCGCCGACGCAGGCCAGGAGGAGAAAGGCGATCCAGTGGTCCAGGGCCTCGATGTACGAACGGACCGTGAGGCCGCCAACCCAGCCGAGGATGTTCATCCCGGCCTGGAAGAGGCCGAAGTGCCAGGCGAGGCGGAAAATCTGGCGGCGACTCACTTGGCAGAGGCTGACTCCGGCGGCGAGGGCCACGGCAAAGGCGTCCACCGCCAGGGCCACGGCGATGGCGAAGATGGCGGCGAGGCCCATGGCCTAGAGTTTCTCGCCGGCCGCGAGGTCTTCCAGGCGGTCGCGCTGGAGGATGGTGATCTGGGAGCCGTTGATGGCAAGATAGCCCTGCCTGGCCAGCTTGGCCAGCATCCGGGAGAGGGTCTCGGGGATGGTGCCCAGGAGGCTCGCGAGTTGCGTCTTGCTCACCGGCAGGGCCACGGTGTCGGTGTCGCCCTGCTGCTCGCTCAGGAAAAGGAGGTGGGCGGCCAGGCGGCCCGGCACCTCCTTGAGGGAGAGATCCTCGATGAGGCGGGAGAATTTCTTGAGCCGCATGGAAAGGGCCGCCAGCATGTTCATGGCCAGATCCGGGTTGGCGCGGATGAGGTCGATGAAGGCCCGGCGCGGGAAGAAGAAGACCCGGCTTTCTTCGAGGGCCAGGGCGTGGGCCGGGTAGGCGGAACCGGTGAAGACGGCGATCTCGGCAAAGGGCTCGCCCGGACCGAAGAGGTGAAGGATCTGCTCCTTGCCGTCGAGCGAAATTTTGTAGATCTTGACCAGGCCGCTGGCCACCACGAAGAGGCCGGCGCCGGGGTCGCCTTCGGCGAAGATCGGCTGCCCCTTGGCAAAGGTCTGGGAGGTGGCGATCATGGCCAGCTCG
>JBFLYY010000200.1:0-4532 GCA_040756495.1 Thermodesulfobacteriota bacterium
CGGGGCGCGTCCGACATTTTCCCCGGGCCGTCTTTGCGTCCCGCGATGAACAGGTGCAGGCGGTTTCGTTTTACCGGGCGCCCAGGGCTTTGCCTGTCTGCAGGATGATTTCGTCGGCCGTGGCGGAATCCAGCAGGGCCACATTCCTTGCCGTGGCGCGCATGCGCGTCGCCTTGGCGCTGATCGCCTCCAGCTCGATGTCGATGTCCCGATCCGCCGACCGGGCCTTGATGCTCTCGCCCGCTTCCTCCTTTTCCACCGAGTTGACCTTGATGGCCATGCGGTTGAGCGCGGTGAGCGTGGCCTTCTTCACCTTGGGCAGGGGCTCGGTGAAGGTCTTGCTGGCGATGCCGTCGATGGCATGGTTGATGCCCACCCCGGCCCCGACGCTCAACAGGGTGAGGGAAACGGGGTCGCAGCCGGCAAGCAGGAAAAGAGAGAGGGCTGGAAGGAGAGAGCGGAAGGGGGCATGTTTCATGACAGGGAACCAGGGTCGGGATTAAGAAGGTTGTTCTCGCGTCAGCCGTGGACGATTTTTCGTGCTGCACCGCCAGCCGTGCGGTTATCTCGGGGTGGCGTCTGGAGGCGATAGCTCCTGTTTACCCTTTTTTTCGCCTTCAACCAAGCGGATCAGGGAGCCGATATTCTCCTGGAGGTGAACGGCCTGGTTGGCGACGGCCTCGGAGGCGGCGGCCAGTTCTTCGGCGTTGGCGGCCAGCTGTTGGGTGCCGCTGTCCATCTGGGTGACCCCCTGATTGATCTGGTTGATCCCCTGGCTTTGTTCGTGGGAGGCGAGAGAGATTTCCTCAACTAACGTGCCGACCTTCCGGGAGTCGGCGATCACTTCCTGGGTGTTCGCCGCCACGGAGCTTACCTTTCCCATCCCCTGGTCCACGTTGGCAATGGCCTGTTCGATAAGGGCGGTGGAACCCTTTGCCGCTTCCGTGGTCCGGCGGGCGAGATTCCTCACCTCCTCGGCCACCACGGCGAAGCCCGCGCCGTGTTCTCCGGCCCGGGCCGCTTCCACGGCTGCATTCAGGGCAAGGAGGTTGGTCTGAAAGGCGATGCCTTCGATGTCGGTGATGAGGGATCTGATCGCATCGCTGTCCCGCTTGATTTTCTCCATGTTGTTGAGCATGGCCGAGACCTCGGCGCCGGCCCTGGTGCCCGTGGCCTCATTTTTCTTCATGGCCGTATTGGCCTCGCTGGCGTTGTGGTCGTTTTGCTGCACGCGGCTGGTGATCTCCTCCAGGGTGGCACTGGTTTGCTCCAGGCTTGCGGCCATCTCCGAGGCCATCTCCGCTACCTCTTGCGAACTGCTCGCGGCGGCATGCGCCTCCTCGTTGATGCTGCCGGCGCTCTGCTTGAGGTTTTCGACGATTTCGTTGACCCGGGAGACGATCATCTGCACGAAAAAGAGGGAACCTGCCAGGATGACCACGATGGCGCCCAAGGCCCCGGCATTGAAGAGGAGCTTGTAGGTTGAGACCCGGCCTCTTGTCTCTTCCTTGATTTTCTCCAGGGCCGTGCGCAGGGTGTCCACCGCTGCCTTGGTATCTCCGATCACCTTGTAGAAATCCTCCAGATACTCTCCCTCGAAGATGGCGATGGCCTTTTCTTTCTCGCCCCGCTGCACGGCGGGAAGGATGTCGTTGGTGATGCGGGCGCGCATCTGTGCCCAGCCATTGGTGGTGCTGGCCACGGCGGTGGTGATCTCGGAGGCGCGCTCCAGAGTGTGGCAGGAGGTGCAGGTGAAGGAGGCGGCGGCCGATGGGGCGGCTAGTTCGGCCTGCATTTCGGCGATCACCGCGTCGAGTTTGACAAAGGCGCTTTCCAGGGAGGCCTGGCGGTCTGGATCGTGGTTTTCGATCTGAAGGAGAACCAGGGTATTGATGAGGTTGATGTTGAGCCGGGCTCTCGCGATTTTGTCGATATAACCGCTTTTGAGTTCGATCCCCTGGTAGGTCTGGCCACCAATCTGCACCCTGCTGATCACATATTGGGCAAAGGCAGTGCCCACGCCGACGGTGACAAGGGAAAAGGAAACAAGCAGAAGGAGCTTTGTCCGGAGGGAGAGTTCGTTGAACCAGTTGCGCATCCTTGGTTCCTCGTGTTGAAGGGTCCGCAAAGGAGGGAGTCCCCACCATGGGCAGGCTGCATATGCACGGCTCGCGATTCTATGTGGGGGGGAAACCTCCACCTCAACCAGCTTACAACAGATTCACGGAAAAAAGAGAACGAAAATCAGGGGAGGCGTTTTTGCTCGCGGAGGAAATTCAGGCGTTGGGGATGATCTTTCGTTGGCGGACGGCCAGCCGTGCGGCCTGCAAGGCCTCGATGGCCAGGGAGCTGCCGCGCATGGGCGGTACCTCGGTGCCGAGGATGAGTTCCACCACCTCCACCGGATCGAGTTTCTCCGCCGCCACGCTCAACACGTAGTG
Source organism: Thermodesulfobacteriota bacterium (assembly GCA_040756495.1). Taxonomy (GTDB): domain Bacteria; phylum Desulfobacterota; class Desulfobulbia; order Desulfobulbales; family Desulfurivibrionaceae; genus JAJZRJ01. The sequence goes on from JBFLYY010000200.1 coordinate 2,442, forward strand.
GCGGCCGGCCTCGGCCACCCGCCGCAGCATCCCCGCCTGCACCAGCTTTCCCACCACCTCCAGCACCACCGCTTCCGGTTCGCCGAGGCGGCTTGCCAGGTCGGAAAGTCTGGTGACCTGCCGGCCGACGAGATCCTGATATGCCAGATCGAGGATGGCGAACGCAAGGGCTAGGCGCGCGATGGGTGGCGGCTGGTGGCGGTCGGGCCGCCAGGAGGGCCAGACCTGCACGGCAAAGGCCATCTCGGCGCCGGAGAGAAAAATGATCCAGCAGAGTTGCAGCCAGAGGAGAAAGAGCGGCACGGTGGCGAAGGAGCCGTAGATGGCGTTGTAGCCGGCTACGCCGATCTGGAGCTTGAGGTAGATGGTCTGGACGATGAGCCAGAGCAGGCCGCCGAAGGCGCCGCCGGCCAGGGCCGAGCTGGTCTTGACCCGCGCGTTGGGCAGGAAGCGGTAGAGCAGGGCAAAGGTGAAGACCAGCAGGAGGAGAGGCAGCAGGTTGAAGAGGAAGAGGGTGAGCCCGCTCAAGGGGAGCCATGTTTCGAGATGGTGGCGCAGCGTCTTGCTCTGGAGGGCGGTGGAGGCGGCCAGGGTGAGGTTGATCGAGGCGGGCAGCACGATCATCAGGGCGAGGTAGTCCATGAGCCGGCGGCCCCAGGGCCGGGAGGCGGCCACATGCCAGATGGCGTTCATCGCCTGTTCGATGGTGCTGAAGACCGAAAAGGCGGCCAGGAGCAGGGTAATCATGCCGAAGGTGCCGAGAGCCGCGAAGTTGGTGCGGTCCACGTAGGCGAAGATCTGGTCCACGGCGCGGCGCAGATGGGCGGAGAGGGTGCGCCGCTCTTCCTCCTTGGCGGCTTTCTGGGCCGCGGAGGCGGTCTCGTCCCTGTCGCCGAAAACGGAGGATTCCGCCGAGGCCTCCATCTGGTCGATGAGGGTGTAGGCGGCCTGCCAGGCCTGGTCGCCGCCGCCCAGTCCTTTGAGCACCGCGGTACCGAGGGCGATGGTCGGCACCAGCGAGAGGAGCACGGTGAAGGTGAGCGCGCTGGCCCTGAGGCTCAGACGGTCGCGCTCGAACTCGCGGCCGAAGATGAAGAAAATCCGCAGCCAGACCCGGCTCGCCCGCTGCCACCAGGGTTCGGCGCTGGCGGGCGCGGCCCAGAGCCATTCGGAGAGTTGGGTGAGGCGGTTGCGCAGTTCCATGGTGAGTCTTACATGCCGAGGATGCCGCGCAGCAGCTGTTGCGCCGGGCTGGCCGGCTGTTGCGGCTGGTTGGGGTCGCCCGGCTGCTCGCTTTTGGGGCCGAGTTTTTCGAGGAGCTTCTTTTTGATGGCCTGCGCGGCGCCTTCGCGGAGCATGGCCGGGTCCGGCTCGGGCCGGGGTTTGCTCAAGGTGCCGCCGACCTTGAGGCGGATCATGGTCTCCCCGGCGTCGCTGGTGAGGTAGCGGGCAATGGCGGCCTGTTGCTGGAGTTTGCTGCTCAGGCGCGGCGAGAAGCGCATGGTCACCGGCAGGTTGAGATTCTTGTCGAAGTCGATGGTGCCCGTGGCCGCGAGATTCAGATCCTGGCCGGCCATGGTGGTGTCGAGCGTTGCGACGCGGTTGGCCACATGGATCTTGGCGTTGGCGTTGGTCAGCGAAAGGTCGCTCAACTCGGGCATGTTGAGGAGCAGGGCCACCGCCGTGCTGAGCGGGGCGTTTCTGAGCTGCGCGCCCTGGACCGCGAGGGTGGCATCGGCGACCAGGGTATGCTGGAGCCTGGCCCAGCCGAGGCCGCTGCCGCTATAGGCGCAACTGCCTTCGGCCGTGCCGCCGACGAGACTTGCGGCGGCCGGGGCCACGCCCTTCAGAAACTCGCTCACCTGCACCGCGCGCACGGCCAAATCGCCCTTGAGTGCCGGATCGACCCTGTTCAGATCGACGGTGTCGTTGCTGGCGATGGCGCCGCCGGCCATCCGCGCGGTGAGGCCGTTGATGGTGAGCACGCCGTTTTGCAGGCGGAACGGCACCGTGAGCTTGCCGAGGGCAAGCTGCTTGTAGAGCAACTCCTCCACGGTGATGCGGCCCTGGGCCGTGAATCTCTTGGGCAGC
>JBFLYY010000201.1:0-4548 GCA_040756495.1 Thermodesulfobacteriota bacterium
CCGGCGGCTACTGCATCAACCCCTTTACCAACGAGAAACTGCCGGTCTATGCCGCCAATTTCGTGCTCATGGAGTACGGCACCGGCGCGGTCATGGCGGTGCCGGCCCACGACCAGCGCGACTTCGAGTTTGCCCGGAAATACACGCTGCCGATCAAGGTGGTGGTGCAGCCCGCCGGCGACCCCCTCGACCCGGCGACCATGGCTGCGGCCCACGAGGGGCCAGGCACCCTGGTGGCCTCCGGCCCCTTCACCGGCCTTGACTCCCAGGCAGCGAAAAAGGCGATCACCGACCATGCCGCCAAAGAGGGCTTTGGCGAGGCCCGCACCACCTACCGGTTGCGCGACTGGGGCATCTCCCGCCAGCGCTACTGGGGCGCACCCATCCCCATGCTCTACTGCGAGCAGTGCGGGGTGCAGCCTGTGCCGGAGAAAGACCTGCCGGTGACGCTGCCGACGGACGTGCAGTTCGAGAAATCGGGCAAGTCGCCGCTCCATACGCTTGAGAGCTTCTATTGCACCACCTGCCCAAAGTGCGGCGGCACGGCCAGGCGGGAGACCGACACCATGGACACCTTTGTCGAGTCCTCCTGGTACTTTGCCCGCTACGCCTGCCCGGAATTCACCGCTGGCCCGCTGCAAAAAGAGGCAGTGGACTACTGGCTGCCGGTGGATCAGTACATCGGCGGGGTGGAACACGCCATCCTCCACCTCCTCTACTCGCGCTTCTTCACCAAGGTGCTGCGCGACCTCGGCTACCTTACGGTGGACGAGCCCTTCACCAATCTGCTCACCCAGGGCATGGTGATCAAGGACGGCTCCAAGATGAGCAAGTCCAAGGGCAACGTGGTGGACCCCAACGAGCTGATCGACCGCTACGGCGCCGATACGGTGCGCCTCTTCAGCCTCTTTGCCGCCCCGCCGGAACGCGATCTCGACTGGAACGACCAGGGGGTGGAGGGCGCCTACCGCTTCCTGAACCGCATCTACCGCTTTGTGAACGACCGCCTCGCTGCCCTGCAGGGGGCGCCAACGACGATCCCGGCCGAGCTGAACGACGCAGGCCGTGCTCTCCACCGCAAGACCCACCAGACCATCCGCAAGGTGAGCGGCGATCTCGACGGCAAGTTCCACTTCAACACCGCCATCAGCGCGGTGATGGAGCTGACCAACACCCTCTTTCCCCTCACCGCGGAGGAGGCCAAGGAGTCGGCAGAACCGGCCGTGGTCCGCGAGGCAGTGGAGGCGATCCTGATCCTGCTCTCGCCCATGGTGCCCCATCTTGCCGCCGAACTCTGGCAGCGGATCGGCCATGCCGAGTCCCTCGACGGATTGCCCTGGCCCAGCTTCGACCCCGAGGCGGCCAAGGAGGAGGAACTCACCATCGTGGTCCAGATCTGCGGCAAGGTGCGGAGCCGCCTCACCGTGGCGCCGGAGACGAGCGAGGAGGAGCTGAAATCCCTCGCCCTGGCCGACGAAAAGGTGCTCAAATTCATGGACGGCAAGCCGGCCAGGAAGGTCATCGTGGTTCCGAACAAACTGATCAACATCGTGGTGTAGCCATGGCACGAAAGTTCGTTTCCTTGCGTCTGCTGCCGCTGTTGTTCCTCCTGCTCACCGCGAGCGGTTGCGGCTACTACAATCCCAACATGCTGCCCGACGAGGAGCTGGGCCCCCAGGTACGCCTCTACGTACCGGTCTGGCCCAACTCCACCAACGAACTGAACCTTGAAACGAATATCCGCAACGCCATCAGCGACTGGCTCATGCAGTCGAAGCGCATCATCCTGGTGGGCAGCCAGGCCGAGGCGGATTATCTGCTCTCCGGCTCCGTGGTTTCGGTGAGCTACCCCGGCCTCTCCTACGACGCCACCGATACCGCCAAGACCCTGAAGGCGGTGCTCACCGTCAGCTACACCATCAAGGAGCTGGCCAGCGGCCGCACCATCTGGCAGATGAACAGCTACAGCCTGGAGGAGACATACAACCTTGGCGCCAGCAACGCCCAGACCGACAGCAACAAGCGCCAGGCCCTGCAGACGCTCGCCGACAAACTGGGCGAGCAGCTCTACATCCGCCTCTTCCGGGTGCTCATGAAACAACAGCGCCGCGGCGGCGCGGCCAAGACGGCCCCGGCCACGCCAACAACCCCGGCCGTGGCGCCGACGCCCCTTCCCAGCCGTTAACCGGAACACGAAACCAGACGATACCGACCATCATCGCCCGGAGGAACCTATGCCCACCCGTAGAGAACTTGCCAACGCCATCCGCGCCCTCAGCATGGACGCCATCCAGAAGGCCAAATCCGGCCACCCCGGCGCCCCCATGGGCATGGCCGACATCGCCGAGGTGGTGTGGAACGACTTCATGAGCCACAACCCGGCAAACCCCAAGTGGGCCAACCGCGACCGCTTTGTCCTCAGCAATGGCCACGGCTCCATGCTCATCTATTCCCTCCTCCACCTCACCGGCTACGACGTGCCCATGACGGAGATCAAGAACTTCCGCCAGCTCCACGCCAAGACCCCGGGCCATCCGGAGTACGGCTACACGCCAGGCGTCGAGACCACCACCGGCCCGCTGGGCCAGGGCATTGCCAACGCGGTGGGCATGGCCATTGCCGAAAAGACCCTGGCAGGGCAGTTCAACCGGCCGAATCATACGATCATCGACCACCACACCTACGTCTTCATGGGCGACGGCTGCATGATGGAGGGCATCTCCCATGAGGCATGCTCGCTGGCCGGCACCTTGAAGCTTGGCAAGCTCATCGTCTTCTACGACGACAACGGCATCTCCATCGACGGCGAGGTGGAGGGGTGGTTCACCGACAACACCCCGGCCCGCTTCCGCGCCTACGGCTGGCACGTGATCGAGGGAGTGGACGGCCACGATGCCGAGGCGGTGCAAAAGGCGGCAGCCGAGGCCAAAAGCGTCACCGACAAGCCCTCCCTCATCTGCTGCAAGACCATCATCGGCTTTGGCTCCCCCAACAAGCAGGGCAAGGAGGTATGCCACGGCGCGCCCTTGGGCGACGAGGAGATCAAACTCACCCGCGAGGCCCTCGGCTGGCCCCACGCCCCCTTCGAGATTCCGGCCGCAATCTACGCCGGCTGGGATGCGAAGAAGAAGGGCGCCGAGCGCGAGGCTGCCTGGAACGAGCGTTTTGGGGCCTACAAGGCAGACCACCCGGAACTGGCCGCCGAGCTTACGCGCAGACTTTCCGGCAAACTCCCGGCGGACTGGCAGGAGAAGGCTGGCGCCTACGTTGCCGCGGTCAATGCCAAGGCGGAGAAGGTCGCCACCCGCAAGGCCTCGCAGAATTGCCTCAATGGCTACGGTCCCCTGCTGCCCGAGTTCCTCGGCGGCTCGGCGGACCTTGCCGGCTCGAACCTCACCCTCTGGTCGGGCAGCAAGGGCATCCAGAACGATGCGGCCGGCAACTACGTCTTCTACGGGGTGCGCGAATTCGGCATGGCCGCCATCATGAACGGTATCGCCCTGCACGGCGGCTTCATTCCCTACGGCGCCACCTTCCTCATCTTCTCGGAGTATGCGCGGAACGCCATCCGCATGTCGGCGCTGATGAAGGCGCACACCATCGAGGTGCTCACCCACGACTCCATCGGTCTCGGCGAGGACGGCCCCACCCACCAGCCGGTGGAACAGGTGGCGACCCTGCGGATGATCCCCAACTGCCACACCTGGCGCCCCTGCGACGGTGTCGAGACGGCCGTGGCCTGGAAGGCCGCGGTGGAGAAGCAGGACGGCCCGAGCTGCCTGGCCCTTTCCCGCCAGAACCTGCCCCACATGGCCCGCACCGAGGAACAGCTCAGGAACATCAGCCGTGGCGGTTATATCCTCCACGACTGCGGCTGCAACGCGCCGGACGCCATCCTCATCGCCACCGGCTCCGAGGTGGAACTGGCCATGAACGCCGCCAAGGCCCTGGCCGACAAGGGCAAGAAGGTGCGCGTCGTCTCCATGCCCTGCACCAACGTCTTCGATGCCCAGGATGCCGCCTACCGCGAATCGGTGCTGCCTGCCGCGGTCACCGCCCGGGTGGCGGTGGAGGCCGGGGTGAGCGACGGCTGGTACAAGTACGTGGGCTTGAAAGGCCAGGTGGTGGGGCTCGACCGCTTCGGCGAATCCGCTCCGGCGGAGCAGCTCTTCACCCTCTTCGGCTTCACCGTGGAGAACGTGGTCAAGGCCGTGGAAGCGGTTATGGCCTAAAAAAGCAACCTGCATCAATGAAAGGGCCGGGGGCGACTCCCGGCCCTTCTTTTTTCTCCATCAGACGCCATGCGCCTAGGCCCCCTCACCCTCGACAAGCCCTTCATCCTGGCACCATTGGCCGGCTTCACCGATCTGGCCTTCCGCCTCCTCTGCCGGGAATATGGTGCCGACCTCTGCTACTCCGAGATGATCAGTTGCCACGGCCTTGTCTTCCGCCAGAAAAACACCCTGGACATGATTGCCACCGTTCCCGCGGAACGGCCGGTCATCATGCAGATCTTCGGCGGCGAGCCCGAGGTGATGGGCGAGGCCG
>JBFLYY010000202.1:0-10074 GCA_040756495.1 Thermodesulfobacteriota bacterium
GAGCACCCTTTCCGAGGTGTACAACCGGGTCCATGCACGCAAGATCGCCCAGGTGGATCTGGCCCGCAACTACGAGCACAAGCACCAGGAACTCTCGACCGAGGATGCCCGGCGCGGCCTGCACCGTATGGTGGTGGATCTCGCCAAGTTCTATCTCAACTACATGCGCGCCCATGGCTTTGCCCTGGACGACGCCACCATCGACATGATTCTCCATACCTACTACCAGAATGCCCTGCACCTCATCAAAGGCTACAGCGACGACGCCGAGGTCAACAACCTGATCTACGACCGCTACCAGGAAGAGGTGGCGGTCCAGCATTTCCGGGGCTTTCTCTGGACCGCCTGGGAACAGTGCAAGGGACCGCACGAAGAGAGTCAGATTCCTTCCTGGAACCGGGTGCTCTACAGCCTTCCCGACATCTATGACCAGTTGATCCGGGCGGTGGAGGAGGAGAACCGGTGAGCCTGCCGGACCGGACGGCGGAAGCGCTGGCGCGCCGGCTTTTCGCGGCGGCGGTGGCGGCGGTGCGGCCGGAGGCCCTGGTTCGCGACAGCGTGCGGCTCACGGGGGATACCCTCCGGATCGGCGGTCGTGAAGTGGAACTGCGGCCGGGCCGGAAGGTGTGGGTGTTCGGCAGCGGCAAGGCCTCGGCCGCCATGGCTCGGGCCGTGGAGGCGGTGCTGGGCGATCGCCTTGCCGGGGGGCAGGTGATCTGTTCACACCTCGCCGGCCGGCAGCCCGGTTGCATCGAGGTGCTCCCCGGCGGGCATCCTCTGCCCACGGAACAGAGCGTCCAGAGTACCACCCGCCTCCGGCAGGCCATGACCAGCCTCGGGGAGGAGGATTTTCTGCTCTTCCTCCTTTCCGGCGGCTCGTCGGCCCTGCTGGAGATGCCGCCACCACCCCTGACTCTGGCCGAGTTGCGGCAGGTCGGTGCCTTGTTGCTTCGCAACGGAGTGCCGATCGAGGCGATGAATACCGTGCGCAAGCATCTTTCGCAGGTCAAAGGCGGCCGTCTGGGCGCGGCCGTGAAGGCAGCGGGTGCGGTGCTGGTTCTTTCGGACGTGATTGGCGACGACCTTGCCACCATCGGTTCCGGGCCGCTCTATTGCGACCCTTCCACCTTTGCCGATGCGCGCAAGATTCTGACGGATCATGGTCTCTGGCAGGAGATTCCGGAGAACGCCCGGACCATCATCGCCGAAGGCTGCCGGGGGCTGCGGCCCGATACCCCCAAGGCCGCGAACCCGCGCCTGCGCCATCACCTGATCGGCAGCAACGGCCATGCCCTGGAGGCTGCCAGAAAAGAGGCGGAACAGGAGGGGCTGGCGGTGCACATCGTGACCAGCCGTTTGCAGGGCGAGGCGCGGGAGGTGGCCAGGGAACTGATTGCGCTTGCCACGGAAATCAGGGAGTCCGGTACCCCCTTCGCCCCGCCGGTGACCCTGCTCTTTGGCGGCGAGACCACGGTGACCGTCGCCGGTTCCGGCCGGGGCGGCCGCAACCAGGAACTGGCCCTGGCGGCCCTGCTGGCAATCGGCGACACGGCCGGCATTCGGCTGCTGGCCGCCGGCAGCGACGGCATCGATGGCAATTCCGAGGCTGCCGGCGCGGTGGCCGATGCCTCGACCTTGCGGCGCGCCAGGGAGCTGGGACTCGATCCGCTTTCCTTCCTCGCCAACAACGACTCCAACACCTTTTTCAGCCGGACGGGCAGCCTGGTGGTCACCGGCCCTACCGGCACCAACGTCATGGACATCGTCATCCTCACCATCGACCCCAAGGAGGCACCATGAGTCGCGACGGACGATTTTCCACCGCCCTGCGGGAAGATGCCCGCAAACAGATCGAACGACTGGGAACCGCCGACATCGTAGTCGGTATTCCCTGCTATTACAGCGATGCATCCGTGGCCCACGTGATCGCCCAGGTGGCGGATGGCCTGGAGCGTCACTACCCGGAGAAGAAGGCCCTGATCCTCATTGCCGACGGCGGCTCCACCGACGACACCCGCGAGGTGGCTCGGAGCGTGCCGGAGCATGACTTCAACCTCGATCTCATCGTCACCATCTACCGCGGGGTGCCGGGGAAGGGCTCGGCGCTCCGGGCGGTGTTCGAGGCGAGCCGGTTTCTGCGCGCCAAGGCGGTGGCGGTTTTCGATTCGGACCTCAAGTCCATCAGCCACGGCTGGATCAAAAATGTCCTGGAGCCGGTCTTTGCGGGCTACGATTTCGTTGCCCCCGAGTACTCGCGCTACAAGTTCGACGGCACCATCACCAACACCATCGCCTACAACCTCACCAGGGCGCTCTACGGCGTCAACATCCGCCAGCCCATCGGCGGGGATTTCGGGATGTCGCTGCCGCTGGTACGGCATTGTCTCGACCAGGAAGAGGTGTGGGAGAGCGACATCGCCAAGTTCGGGGTGGACATCTGGCTGACCACCACCGCCATCACCGGGGGATTCAAGCTCTGCCAGGCGAAACTCGGGGCCAAGATCCACGGCGAGAAGGATCCGGCCGCCGACCTCGGCCCCATGTTCCGCGAGGTGGTGGGCACCATCTTTGCGCTGATGGCCGCGAATGCCCCTTTCTGGCGCAGGGTGGAAAAGACCGTTACCCCGCCCTCCCTGGGCGAGGCGACCGGCCAACCGGCCGAGGCGTTCAGCGTCGATCATCGGCAACTCGTTGATTATTTCAAGACCGGCTACCGCAACTTCGGCGGCGTGTGGAAGAACATCATCGAGCCGGAAGATTTCCGGGTGGTGGAAAACCTGGCCCGCTCGCGGAGCAGGAAGCGGCTCAACCTGCCGGTGGAAAGCTGGGTGCGCATCGTGTACCGCTACGCCGCCTATTGCTGCACGGCCGAGCGCCAGCGCATGAAGATCATCGATACCATGATCCCGCTCTACAATGCCCGCGTCGCCTCGCTGGTCGGGGAACTGGAGGACATGGGCCAGGAGGAGGCCGAGGCATATTTCGACGCCCAGGCCAGGGTCTTCGAGGGCATGAAGCCGTATCTGGTCGAGATCTGGCCGGAAGGCAAGGGCGGGGCCTCGTCGGCAAAAGGTCGGGGTTGAAGGCGTGCGTTGCTTTGGGAGCGGGAAAGGCCTCAGTCAGCAGGCCGGACCGTGAATTTTTCCACCAGGTGGTCCGGGTAGTAGCTCTCCTTGGCCTGCCTGAGGCCGGGGATGCCGAGATCCTGCTCCCGGTTCACGAAGGTGAAGCCGGAAAGGGCCTCGTGGGCGAACCAGTGGGTGATGAGCTGGCCAAGGCCCGCGATGTCGGGGAGCGCCTTTTCGAAGTGCCACACCGCCGTGTCGTGGGCAAGCGGTTCGGCAATGGCGTAGGCCGCGATTTTGCCCTCCACCCGGACGGCGCCGCCGATGCAGCCGAACTCCGCGAAGTGTTCCAGGGTCTCGCGGATCGCCGCATCCTCGCCGGCCAGTTCCAGGTTCACCGCGCATTCGCGCATCTCGCACCACCGACCCTGCATGCCGAGGCACTCGGCGATGATCGCCGGAGAAAAGGGTTCGTACGCGCAGCGGTACCGGGCCAGGCAGTTTTTCACGTGGTTGCGTTTCTTGGCGTACTTGCGGCCAGCCAGCCCGGCGAGATCGCGCACCCGGTAAACGTAATCGGCATTGTCGCGGTCCGCCGCGACCTCATACCCTGCCAAACGCAGCCGTTCCGCCTCCGGGGCGGGAATCCGCACCATGCCGGAGAGGGGGGCGAGTCTCGCCACCTCCTCGATGGGCAAGGGGCCGGCCGGCGGGCCGAAGAGCACCGTGGGCTCGCTGCCGCCTTTCTCCGTTGTCCAGAAGAGCAGGGTCTCCTCTGTCGCCGAGAACCAGACCGGCCGGGCGTGGCGCCAGACAAAGAGGTTGGTGAAGGTCAATTCCGAGATCGCCGGCGGGTGCCGTTGCAGCAGGCCATGCACCAGGGGGCGGCTTGCCAGGGTGAGTTCGTGTTTGTCCATGGGGTTGCGCCTTTTCTTTGTCCACTATAACAGAGGTATTACGGAAGTAAACCGCGCCATGGGCCTCCGGCGCGGTCCTGCTTGCAATGGCGGACCATTCGGTTTAAAGTGACCAGCCTGTTTGTGAGACTGACGAGCAACCTCTCGCGATTGTGTGACTTTATGGAAATCCTGTTGGCCAAACACGCCGGCTTCTGCATGGGCGTCCGCCGGGCCGTGGAAACGACCATGGGGCTGGTGGAGCAGGGGCGCGGCCCCATCGCCACCTTCGGCCCGTTGATCCACAACCCCCAGGTCTTGCAGCAACTGGAACGTCAGGGGGTGCGGGTGCTGCAGGAAATCCCGGCCGAGGCTTCCGGCATCGTGGTGATCCGGGCGCACGGCATCCCGCCGGCGCAGAAGGCGCGGCTGGTGGCCTCCGGCGCCACGGTGGAGGACGCCACCTGCCCCCGGGTGGTCAAGGTGCAGGCGATCATCGACCGCTATCGCAAGGAGGGCTGTTCCACCGTCATTGTCGGCGACCGCGACCATGCCGAGGTCATCGGCCTCATGGGGTATGCCGGCGACACCTGCCAGGTGGTGAGCACCCTGGCCGAGGCCGAGGCGCTCGCCATCTCCGGCCCCTACATCATCGTGAGCCAGACCACCCAGGACGAGGCGATGTTCGAGCGGATCAGCGCCCGGATTCTCCAGCGCTTCCCCCAGGGCCGGCTTTTCAACACCATCTGCGACTCCACCCACAAGCGCCAGGAAGAGGTGCGCGAGATGTGCCGCGAGGTGGAGGCCCTCATCGTGGTGGGCGGCAAGAACAGCGCCAATACCAAGCGGTTGGCCGAGGTCGCCGAGGGGCTCGGGGTGCCGGTCTTCCTGGTCGAGACCGCGGCGGAACTCGACCAGGCCGCCTTGCGGCGCTTCGGCAAGGTCGGGGTCACCGCCGGCGCCTCCACCCCCACCTGGATCATCGAGCAGGTGGTGGATCTGCTCGGTTCCCTGTAACCCCATTCGGATGTCACAACCCATGCTGAACTGGTTCAAGAAGAAACTGGGCGCCGAGGTGCCGGGCGAAACAAAGGAAGCCTCTGCCGCGGGCGGGGCGCCGGCGGCGGAAAACGGCTCGCTCTTCCAGCGGCTCCGCGAGCGGCTCGGCAAGACCAGGGACGCCCTGGTCAGCCGGGTCGATACCCTCTTCCTCGGCCGTAAGGTGATCGACGAGGCCCTGCTCGACGAACTCGAGGAGATCCTCATCACCGCCGACCTTGGCGTGGCCACGGTGCAGGAACTGCTCGAAAAGACCCGCGAGCGGATCCGGCGCGACCAGTTGAGCGATCCCCAGGCGTTGAAGGCGATCCTGAAGCAACTGATCGAGGGCTATCTGGGCCGGGCGGAGCAGGGGACGGAACTCGCCATGCCCGAGAGCGGCCCCTTTGTCATCATGGTGCTGGGCGTCAACGGCGTGGGCAAGACCACCACCATCGGCAAGCTCGCCCACAAGTTCCGCCAGGCGGGCCGCAAGGTGCTGCTGGTGGCGGCCGATACCTTCCGGGCCGCGGCCATCGAGCAGCTCCAGGTGTGGGGCGGGCGGATCGGCGTCGAGGTGGTGGCCCAGCAGCAGGGCGCCGACCCCTCGTCGGTGATCTACGACGCCCTCGATTACGCCCGGCCCCGCGACTTCGACGTCATCATCATCGATACCGCCGGCCGCCTCCACACCAAGGTGAACCTCATGGAGGAACTGAAGAAGATCAAGCGGGTCATGGCCAAGCAGCTGCCCGGCGCGCCGCACGAGACCCTGCTCGTCATCGACGCCACCACCGGCCAGAACGGCATCAGCCAGGCGCGCCAGTTCAACGAGGCGGTGGAGGTGACCGGGCTTGCGCTGACCAAGCTCGACGGCACCGCCAAGGGCGGCATCGTGGTGAACATCTGCCGCGAGTTCCAAATTCCCATCCGCTTCATCGGCATCGGCGAGCAGATGGAGGATCTGCGCGACTTCGAGCCGGCCCAGTTCGTCGAGGCCCTGTTCGGCAACACCCAGGGAGGCGCGGCGTGATCGTTTACCACCGCCAGGGCTCGTCGGGTTGCGGCGGCTGCCTCCTGATCGGCGCCCTCATCCTGCTCGCCCTGGGCGGCGCGCCGCTGCTTCTGAACGTTTTGGGCTTCCTGCTCGCCTCGGGCCTTTTCACCATCCTGGCCCTGGTCGCCATCTTCCGCTTCTTCATCTACTACGCCCGCCGCCAGGCCAGCCGCTACGAACGGAGCCAGACCGAGAGCCACAACCTCTTCGTCTTCCTGCTGGTGCGCATCCTGGTGCGCATCGCCCAGCTGGACGGCACCATCACCAGGGCCGAGACCGCGACCATCACCAATTTCTTCCGCCTCCATCTCCGCTACACCCAGAGCCAGCTCTACTGGGTGAAGGACTTGATCAACGAGGCCACCACCTCCACCGAATCCCTGGAGAGTCTGCTCGCCGAGTTCAAGGGGAGATTTGCCTATGAGCCGCGGCTGATCCTGCTGGAGCTGATCTATCAGGTGCTCTTCACCAACGAGCGGGTATCGAACGAGGAATTGGCGACCCTGCAGCGCATTGCCGATTACCTTGAGATCTCCGGCTACGACCACCAGTCGATCCGCGGCAAGTACATGGCCCGCTTCCACCAGGGCGCGGCCCGCGAGGACCGCTACTACGAGATCCTCGGCCTCTCCCCCGGTGCCCCTTTCGAGCAGGTGAAGGCGGCATACCGCAAGCTTTCCATGCAGTACCACCCGGACAAGGTGAACCACCTGGGCGAGGAGTTCCGGCGGGTGGCGGAGGAGAAGATGAAGGAACTGAACGAGGCGTATCAGTTCCTCAAAAAGAAGTTCGGCCAGTAGCAGGATTCACTTCGGCTCGTGGTCGCAAAAGGGCACGGATGCCTTTTGCGACATCCTGGCGGGCCGTCAGCCCTCGGCCTTGAGGCCGGCGAAATTCTTTTCCAGAAAGGCGCATTCCGCGGGCGAGAGGTCGAAGCGGATCTGCGCCTCCTCGATCACCTGCCGCCGTGATTTGTCGGGGTATTGCTGCACCGTCTCGCTGAGCCAGCAGAGGGCCCGTTTCATCTTCTCGCCCGGCGAGGGGAGCGGATTGATCTCGTCCATGCTTTTTCTCCCGGATGCTTCTCACACCTTTCGCACGAGGATACCGCCCAGGGGCGGGACGCAGACCCTGACGTGGCAGGGCGCCTCGCCGAAGGGCTCGTTGACCGAATCCTTGGGCTCCGCGTTGCTCACCCCGCTGCCGCCGAACTGCGTTTCGTCGGAGCAGAGGATCTGCTGGTAGCGCCCTGGTTCCGGCACGCCGAGGCGGTAGTCGTGGAGCACCTGCGGGGTGAAGTTCAGAAGGCAGACCACCGGCTCGCTCTTGTTCTTGCCGAAACGGGCAAAGGAGATGACGCTGTTGTCCACGTCCTTGAAGTCTATCCAGCGGAAGCCGTCGTAGGAGAAGTCGATCTCCCACAGGGCGGGAGTGTCGCGGTAGATCCGGTTCAAGGTGCGGACGAAGTGGTGCAGCCCCTGGTGGAGCGGCTCCCGCTCCAGGAGATGCCAGTCGAGGCTCACCTTGCAGTACCACTCGGAGAACTGGCCGAACTCGCCGCCCATGAAGAGGAGCTTCTTGCCCGGATGGGACCAGAGGAAGAGAAGCAACAGGCGCAGGTTGGCGAACTTCTGCCAGATGTCGCCCGGCATCTTGTCGATGAGGGAGCGCTTGCCGTGCACCACCTCGTCGTGGGAAAGGGGCAGGATGAAGTTTTCGCTGAAGGCGTAAAGGAGCGAGAAGGTGAGCGCGTTGTGGTGGTATTTGCGGAAGATCGGCTCCTTGGCGAAATAGCCCAGGGTGTCGTTCATCCAGCCCATGTTCCATTTGTAGCCGAAGCCCAAGCCGCCCCATTCCACCGGCCGCGAGACCCCGAAGAAGCTCGTCGATTCCTCGGCGACCATCAGCGCGCTCGGATACTGGCCATAGACCACGGTGTTCAGGTGGCGGAGAAACTCGATGGCCTCGATGTTCTCCTTGCCGCCGTAGGGGTTGGGAATCCACTCCCCTTCCTTGCGGGCATAGTCGAGGTAGAGCATGGAGGCGACCGCATCGACCCTCAGGCCGTCGATGTGGTATTTGTCGAGCCAGAAGAGGGCATTGGCGATGAGGAAGTTGGCTACCTCCTTGCGGCCGTAGTTGAAGATCAGGGTACCCCACTCCGGGTGCGCGCCCTGGCGCGGGTCGTCGTGTTCGTAGAGGGCGGTGCCGTCGAAGCGGCAGAGGGCGTGGCCGTCGGTGGGGAAGTGGGAGGGCACCCAGTCGAGGAGAACGCCGATGCCGTTCGCGTGGCAGGTATCGACCAGATACATGAACTCCTGCGGGGTGCCGTAGCGGCTGGTGACCGCGTAGTAGCCGGTGACCTGATAGCCCCACGATTCGTCGAGCGGGTGCTCCATGACCGGCATGAGTTCGATGTGGGTAAAGCCCATGTCCTTGACGTAGGGCACCAGGATGTCGGCGATCTCGCGGTAGGTGAGGAAGCGCGAAGGGTCGTCCGGATCGCGGCGCCAGGAACCGAGATGCACCTCGTAGATCGCCATGGGCTGCTCGTGGGCCGGCCGGTTGCCGCGGTTGGCGAGCCAGTCGCCGTCGTGCCACTGGTAGTCGTCGATGTTCCATACCAGCGAGGCGCTCTTCGGGCGCAGCTCGGCATGGAACTGGAAGGGGTCCGCCTTCTCCAGCACGGCGCCGTCCTGGGTGCGGATCTCGAATTTGTAGGGCTCGCCCTGGCCGACGCCGGGGATGAAGAGTTCCCACACGCCCGAGGAGCCGAGCACCCGCATCTGGTGGACCCGGCCGTCCCAGTAGTTGAAGTTGCCGAGCACGCTCACCCGCCGGGCGCTGGGCGCCCAGACCCGGAAGATGGTGCCGCTGGTGCCGCTGATCTCGGCAAGGTGGGCGCCCATCTTGTTGTAGAGCTGGTAGTGGGTGCCGAAGTTGAAGAGGTACTGGTCGTAGTCGGAGAGCTGCGGCAGGAAGCGATAGGGATCGCGGTAGTGGTGAAGGGTGCCGTCGTAGAAAAGGGCCTCGTATTCGTAGTCAAAGGGTTCGGCGCAGTTGGGGATGACGATCTCGAACAGCCCCTCCTCCCTGGTCCGGTACATCTCGCGGCGTTCGCCGGCCGCAAGCAGGGTCACCGCCGTGGCGTGGGGCTGGAAGGTACGGATCACCGCGGCCGGCGGCTGGTGATCCAGCAGATGGAACCCCAGCACCCGGTAGGGGTCGTAGTGGTCGGAGTGGATAATCCGGTCGATCTCGCGCAGCAGTTCCAGCGTCATGGCCTTTTCTCGCAGGGCTTTGGGTTGGACAACGCCCCATTGTAGCACATCTTGCCGCCGGAGCGAGCGCCCTTTTTCCGAATGCGCTTACGGTGGTCGCCCTGGCGGGCCGCTTGCGCGATTGGCGCCCCGATGGTAGAGTGGCGCCATGGAAAGCCTGCAAGGGTACTTTCTCCTCGCCACCCCCCAGATGCCGGACCCGCGCTTTGCGGAAACCGTGGTCTATCTCTGCGTCCACAACGCGGAGGGGGCCATGGGGCTCATCGTCAACCAGCCCCTGTCGGAACTCTCCCTGGCCGAACTCTTCAAGGAGGCCGGGGTGGCGGTGCCGAATCGCGCCCTGCCGCCCCTTTATCTCGGCGGCCCGGTGGAGGAGGACCACGCCTTTTTCCTCTACTCCGCCGACTATCATCTGGAATCAAGCCTCGTCGTGGCGCCGACGCTCCGTCTCACCCGCGACCCCCGGATTCTGCACGATCTCGCCGCAGGCCAGGGGCCGCGCCATTTCCTCCCTGCCCTTGGCTACGCGGGTTGGGGACCGGGCCAGCTGGAAGGGGAACTCGCCGTGGACGGCTGGCTGACCCTGCCCGGCTCGGAGCAGATCATCTTCCATACCCCGGACGAGCAGAAGTGGCGGCGGGCGGCCCAGGCCCACGGCATCGACATCACCCTCTTCGGCGACGTGGTCGGCTCCGCCTGAGTCCCGTTCCTCCTCCCTGCCCCAGCCATTCTTTGCT
>JBFLYY010000203.1:0-5751 GCA_040756495.1 Thermodesulfobacteriota bacterium
AAAACATGCCTACATTAGAGTACAAGGGAAAGGTCTTCAATGTTGATGAGGACGGCTTCCTGACCCGCGGGATGGAAGAGTGGAGCGAGGAGTGGGTTGAGTACGTGAAGGGCGTCGAGGGCATCGACAGCCTGAGCGACGAGCACCGCAAGGTTATCGACACCCTGCAGGAGTACTACAAGAAGAACGGCATCGCCCCGATGGTTCGTATCCTCTCCAAGACCACCGGCTTCCCGCTGAAGCGCATCTACGAGCTGTTCCCGTCTGGCCCCGGCAAAGGCGCCTGCAAGATGGCTGGCCTGCCGAAGCCGACCGGTTGCGTGTGATCGCTCCGCACCATCCGGCTTTGTCTGTGTAATGGAAAAGGAAGAAGGGTTCGCCCTTCTTCCTTTTTTTTGTTTGTCCGGCGGAGAAAAATTCGGCGCGGGAGGGGCGCCGTCGTCTGCGGGGCTCGTTAAAAGAGCATCTCCAGGAAGCGCTGGTGGAAGTCGGTGAGGTCGGCGTTGCACTCGCCGCAGTAGAATTTGATCTCCCCCAGAATCTGCGACTCGTCGCCTTCCTGGGAAAAGCTGCCATCCTCGTTCTGGACGTAGCGGGTGGTGAGAACCACGCCGTCGGCCACCTCCAGAAAATCGCTGTCGTTGCCGCAACGCGGGCATTTGATCCGCATGATGTTCTTCCGGCGCGCCTGGCGGCGCTCGTTTTCTCGTATCAGTTCCATCTGCTTGATTCCTCGTGCATCCTGGTCGTGTGGGCGGCAGCTACTTTACGCGACCAGAACCACCCTGTCAATAACGGATCGTAAAGCCGGTGAGCCCCTCCCGGGCGGGCTCCTCCTGCACCGAAACCCGGCGGACCATGGCGCGGGCTGGGCCGTGGTGGCACCAGGCGACCATCCGCGCCACCGCTTCCTCCCCGCCCTCGAAGAGCGCCTCCACCGAGCTGTCGGGGAGGTTGCGCACCCAGCCGGCAAGGCCCAGGCGGATCGCCTCCTCCTCGGTGTGGGCCCGGAAGTAAACCCCCTGCACCACCCCCTCGATCCGCACCCGGACCCGTTTGCTTGCCATGGTCTCTTCCTCCTATCTGCCGACGAGACGGAGAAACGCCTCCTCGTCCAGGATCCGAACGCCGAGTTCCCGCGCCTTGGCAAGCTTGGAACCCGGTTTGTCGCCGCAGACCAGATGGGTCACCTTATTGTTCATCCCCGAGGCGACCTGGCCGCCCAGTTCCTTGACCCGCGCCTTGGCCTCGTTGCGGGAGAAATGGCCGAGGGTGCCGGTAAAGAGAAAGAGGGTGTTGCCGAGAGGCAGCCCCTGGCCGGCGGCAGGGGCCGCCGTGACGGTGAGCCCGAGTTCCTTGAGGGTGGCGAGCATCTGGCGCGCGCTGGGGTCGCTCAAGAAATCGGCAAGGCTTGCCGCCACCTGGGGGCCGACCCCCTCCACCTGGAGGAAGTCTGCCTCGCCCGCCTGGAGGAGGGCCTCCAGGGTGGTGAAGTGCTGTTCCAGAAGCTGGGCCGTCACCTCGCCCACGTGGCGGATGCCGATGGCGCCGAGCAGTTTGGCCAGGGTCGTCTTTTTGCGGGCCCCGATGGCCGCCACCGCGTTGGCTGCCGATTTTTCGCCCCAACCGTCGAGCTTGGCAAGATCCGTAGCCTTGAGGCGAAAGATGTCCGGGATGTCCCGCACCAACCCTGCACGAACCAGCTGCTCCATCGCCTTCTTGCCGAGCCCCTCGATGTCCATGCCTGCCTTGCTGGTGAAATGGATGAGGGAGCGCAGCCGTTGAGCCGGGCAAAGGGGGTTCACGCAGCGGGTCACCGCCTCGTCGGCAGGCCGCACCAGGGGCTCGCTGCATTCCGGGCAATGGCTGGGCATGGAGATGGCCGTTTCGTTGCCGCTGCGATCCTCGATCACCGGCTTCACCACCTCGGGGATCACGTCGCCGGCCCGCTGGACCAGCACGGTATCGCCGAGGCGCAGATCCTTGCGCGCTATCTCGTCCTCGTTGTGGAGGGTGGCGCGGCGCACCATCACCCCGCCGATCTCCACCGGCTCCAGGATCGCCACCGGGGTGATCGCCCCGGTGCGGCCGACACCGAATTCCACGTCCACAAGGCGGGTGGTGGCCTGGGAGGCGGGGAATTTGGCCGCTACGGCCCAGCGCGGGCTCCGCGCCTTGGTGCCGAGCCGTTTTTGCACGGCAAAGTCGTCCACCTTGACCACCATGCCGTCGATCTCGTAGGGGAGTCCGTGGCGGATGGTCGCCAGGTGGTGGAAGTGGCCGATCACCGCAGCGAGATCCGGGCAGCGCTTGGTGTGGGGGTTGGTGGCAAAGCCGCAGGCGGCCAGATAGTGGAGCAGCTCATGCTGGTTCCGGCAGGGCAGGGGGGTGGGGTCGTCCACGCCGTAGGCAAAGAAGGCAAGCGGCCGCCGGGCCGTGACCCTGGGGTCGAGTTGGCGAAGCGACCCGGCCGCGGCGTTGCGCGGATTGGCAAAGAGGGGTTCTCCCGATGCCGCCCGCTGGTCGTTCAACTCCTTGAAGCCGGCAAGCGAGAGGTAGGCCTCGCCGCGCACGGCAAGGCGGGGGGGGAGCGTCGCCCCGTCGGGTCTCCGCAGTCGGAGCGGCACCGTGGCGATGGTCTTGAGGTTGGCGGTGATCTCCTCGCCGGTCACCCCGTCGCCCCGGGTGGCGCCCAGTGCCAGCATGCCATCCTCATAGACCAGCTCCACGGCGAGACCGTCGAGCTTGGGCTCGGCCACATAGCTGAAGGGTTCGTCGGTATGGAGAAAGCGGCGGAGCCGCTCCTCGAAGTCGCGGAGTTCCTGGTCGCCAAAGGCGTTCTCCAGGCTGAGCATGGGGATTGTCCGCGTCACCTGGGTAAATTCGGCAAGAGGAACCCCCCCCACCCGCTGGCTCGGCGAATCCGGGGTGGCAAGATCGGGGAAGCGTTCCTCGAGGCGCAGCAGTTCCTGGAAAAGGCGGTCGTACTCCGCATCGGCGATGAGGGGATCGTCGAGCACGTAGTAGCGGTAGGCATGGAGGTTGAGCTGCTCGCGCAGCGCAATAAGCCTCTTTGCAGCCTGTTCCCGGGTGGCGGCCAGGGCCAGCAGCGACGTCATCGGGCAGGCTTGACCAGAAGCGTGCCGCCCGAGGCGATGTTCTCGTGGGCCACCTCGTCGATGAAGATGAGCACCGAATCCGCGGGCTTCTTGGCCACCTCGCAGATCACCCGGGTGACGCCGCTACAAATGGCCTCCTTCTGCTCCTTGCTCAACGTGCCTGCAACGCGGATATTGACGTACGGCATGGTTTCCCCCTGTGAGGTGTGGTTTTCCCTGACTATAGCGCAAACAGGGGCAAAAAAGAAGGGCGCGCAGGGGAGGGGCCCTCCCCTTTTTGGCGGAATTGGGCTAGAGTGGTGCATGCTCGACCACAAGCCCCTCATCCTGGTCACCAACGACGACGGCGTCCACGCCCCTGGCATTGCCGCCCTCTTTGCCGCCATGCAGACCATCGGCCAGGCGGTGATGATCGCGCCGGAGCAGGATGCCAGCGCGGCAAGCCATTCGCTCACCATGCGGCGGCCATTGCGGGTGCGGCAGCTTGGGCCGGATATCTATGCCATCGACGGCACCCCCACCGACTGCGTCACCATCGGCGTCAAGAAGGTGCTGGCGAAAAGGCCCGACCTGGTGGTCTCCGGCATCAACCCCGGACCCAACCTGGGCGACGACATCAACTACTCCGGCACCGTGGCCGCGGCCAAGGAAGGGACGTTGTTGGGGGTGCCCTCGTTCGCCGTCTCGCTGGTGGCGCAAAACGGCGGTGGCGATTTTGCCAATGCCGCCCGTTTTGCCGGGCAACTGGCGGCCAGCATCCTTACCCGCGGCCTGCCCCGGGATACCTTTTTCAATGTCAACGTGCCGGACCTGCCGGCGGCAGGAGCCGGCGACGCTCGCTTCACCCGTCAGGGGCGGCGGATTTACGACGACGCCATCAAGGAGACCTTCGACCCCTGGGGCACCCGGCATTACTGGATCGGCGGCGGCATCCCCTATTGGGACGAGGGGATGGACACCGACGCCCAGGCGGTACTGGCCGGGGCCATTTCGGTGACCCCGCTCCACATCGATCTCACCAACCATGAGGCATTAAGCCGCCTCCGGGCCGAGTGGCCGCTCGCGTCATGACCCACGACCCTATCTGGCAGGCGATGCGGGAAACAGGCCAGCTTGCCGGGCATCCGGTGCATTTTCTGGCGGCAACCGACTCGACCAACACGGTGGCCATGACCCTGGCCCGCGAGGGGGCGCCGGCCGGCACCCTGGTGGTGGCCGAAAGCCAGCGCGCCGGCCGGGGGCGGCTTAGCCGCCAATGGCTCTCGCCAGCGGGCTTCGGTCTCTATGTTTCGTTTATCCTGCGGCCCCAACTCGACATTTCCGATCTGCCCAAGATTACCCTGGCCTCTGGCGTGGCGCTTTGCCGGGCGGTGGTCAAGGCAACAGGAATCCAAGTGCAGCTCAAATGGCCCAATGATTTGCTGCTGCACGGCAAGAAGTGCGGCGGCATCCTCACCGAAACCACGGGGCTCCTGGGGGATGGGCCGGTGGCGGTGATCCTCGGCCTTGGCCTCAACGTGAACACCCCGGTGTCGCTTTTGCCGGCAGAATTGCAGGACAAGGCCACTTCGCTGTCAGCCGACACTGGCAGGGAGTATCCGCGTGGGGTGTTGCTGGAAGCCTTAGTCGAAGAGGTGGAGAAGGTGGTGCAACGGCTGGAAGGGGGAGGGTTCGCCGCCATCCTGGCTGAGTGGCGCGAGTACGATGGCCTTGCGGGCCAGCGCCTCTCTTGGGTCACCCCGCAGCAAACGGTAGTCACCGGCACCTCCCTCGGCCCCGATCAGGAGGGCTGCCTCCACATCCGCGACGACCAGGGTACCACCCATGAGGTGCTTTCCGGTGATCTTGCCTTGGCGGGGGAATAGCGGAAAAGCGTGCAGCGGTCAACTCTCAGCCAAAAGCTTCACGCCAAGGCGCAGAGACGCGAAGAAAGGGGTTGGAGGGGAAGAGGATGAGAGGGGGTAGAATGCTCTGCGCCGTGGCGTCTCCGCGTCGTTTTTTGTTGTTGCTGAACGCTGGCCTTTGATGGCTCTTTTTGGTAGGAGCCGCTTTAGCGGCGACAGGGCGGTCGCGGATAAATCCGCTCCTACGGAAGGCAACGAGTTGTACGAGCGTTTCGCTCCTTGTTGTCACTCGCCCACCCAGTAATCGGGTTTGCGGTGTTGATGGGCAATGGCGATGATGAAAAGGTGGTCTGGTTCGATGGAATAGAGGATTTTGTAGGGAAAGCGATGCACAAAAGTTTTTCGCACCTCGCCTCGCTCTACCGGCCAAGCCAAGGGAAACGGAGAATCCGGCGAATGGCTTGCTGCACTTCGGATCGGAAGGAGTCGCCCAGCCCTTGCTGTTCCAAGGTGTAATAATCAGAGGCATCTTCAAGTTCGTTTACAGCAAGGCGGGAGAAGAGAACCTTCATTTGGAGGCGAACACCTCTTCCATCGGCACCCCTTCAAGGCGGCCTTCCCGATACGCCTTGAGGCGTTGCTCCGCCTCCGCGGCCCAGATGGCCTCAATTGCAGGGTCTGGGGCGTCGAGGCTTTTGAGCAGACCGTCGATGAGCATGAATCTGCTCGCCTGGTTCAGTTTCAGAGCCTCTTCCAACACTTTTTCCGCGTTCATGATGCACCTCCAC
>JBFLYY010000204.1:0-7277 GCA_040756495.1 Thermodesulfobacteriota bacterium
GTACTCCCCGGGGCGGGGGGCAATGAGGCCCTGGTGCAGCAAACCGTGGCCGCCATGCGGGAAGAATATGCAGGACGCTGGGCCGAGGAAACCAGGCCCTACGAAGGGGTGCCGCAACTGCTCGACACCCTTGCCGCGCATGGAGTCACCATGGCGATCCTCTCCAACAAGCCCGACGATTTCACGAAAAAAGTGGTGGCCACCCTGCTCGGCCGCTGGCGGTTCGTGGCGGTGCGCGGCGTGGGGGCGGACGGGGTCAAGAAACCGGACCCCGGCCAGGCGCTGGCCATTGCCGCCGAACTGGGCATCCCCGCGGCAAACTTCCTCTACCTCGGCGACACGAACACCGACATGCTCACCGCCAACCGGGCGGGGATGCATGCGGTGGGAGCCCTCTGGGGCTTCCGCACCGCGGAGGAACTCAAAAAAAATGGGGCCAAGGCGCTCATCGCCCGGCCCCAGGAACTGCTCCAGTTTTTTGCGTCGCCTTAACAGCCCGTTGAAAAAGGGGCTGTTGGCACCACAGGGATGTGGTGCCGAATTTTGCCGGCCCGAAAGGGCCAAGAAATTCGCGAGGTTGGCCAAAGCGTCTTTGGCCAACCGACAGTTGAAAAAGCCAGGGATGGTTTTTTCAACGGACTGTTAAATGGCGGAGGGAGAGACCCCCAGCCGAGCCGCCTCTTTCTCCTTGCGGATCTTGCAGGCCAGCTCAAAGGCCTTTTCCATGCCGTGCTTGCGGATGGAGACCGAGGTCTTGCCCTGCCGCCCCACGCCGTTCACCCAGCTCACCTCGTAGCGGTTCAACTCCTCGTTGAGGCGGACGCCCACCACGCCGGTCTTGGTGTTGCTCACCGTGACGATGTGCTTGTCGGTGCGGATCTTGCCGATCTTGGCCTCGGTCTGGTCGCGCCAGGCCAGAGCCGCCAGCAGGCTCGAATAACGGCCGCCGTATTTGCCGTCGGAGAAGAACTTGGAGTGGGTCTTGCCCATGAAGCGTACCCGCACGTACCACCCATGGGTACGTTTCTCCTGCTGGTCGATCCGGGCGACGTCCTTGTGTTTTTCGAGCATTTTCTTTGCCATGACTTCACCTGCTCATGCTGAGGTTATGTCGAGAGGCCGCGCCTGGCGCCGGCCTGCGGAAATGGTCCCCCTCCGGCCACTCCATCACTGGTCAGGTGGCGGAACTATACACGAAAAAACTCATTTTGCAACGCCTCCTTCCCTTCTCGCGGAAAGTTCCCGCAACACCGGCCATCCGCCACCAATTGACCGGTCGTTCATTTCTATTATAAGCACCTTCAGCCGCCTGGTCAACCTTGAATGCGTTAGGCGCCCCCTTCTCAAACCGGCGCCAACCTGTTATGTATGGGACTCCAGCAGGACGTTGAAAAAATCATCCCTGACCTTTTTCAACCACGAACGTGCCGAAGTGAATCCGGCATGTTGCCGACATGCCGGAATTGGCGCCCCCTCCCCGGGGCGCTCGCAGGCCGTCGAAAAACGATTTTTTCAACAGCCTGCCAGTCGCGCACCAACCCACATGTTCGAAGGAGCCCCTGTGCAGGAAACCGCCACCACATTCAATCGACTGATCGGGATCATCACCCGCC
Source organism: Thermodesulfobacteriota bacterium (assembly GCA_040756495.1). Classification (GTDB taxonomy): domain Bacteria; phylum Desulfobacterota; class Desulfobulbia; order Desulfobulbales; family Desulfurivibrionaceae; genus JAJZRJ01. The sequence goes on from JBFLYY010000204.1 coordinate 1,614, forward strand.
TGCGGGCGCCGGACGGCTGCCCCTGGGATCAGAAACAGACCCCCCAGACCTTCAAAAGCTATCTGCTGGAAGAGGCCCACGAGCTGCTGGAGGCGATCAACCACCACGATGTCGCCCATGTCCGCGAGGAACTGGGGGACATGTTTTTCCAGCTCCTCTTTCTCGCCAACCTCTACGGCGAGGAGGGCCACTTCACCCTGGCCGAGGTCTTCGAGACCGTCAGCGCCAAGATGATTCGCCGCCATCCCCACGTCTTTGGCGACCGGACCGTCAACTCGGAGCAGGAACTCCGCCAGCAGTGGCACGCCATCAAGAAGGCGGAGAAAGGGCCCGATACTCCGGCCAGGAGCCCCCTGGAGGCGGTACCCAGGAGCCTGCCCGGCCTGCACCGCGCCCAACGGGTGGCGGACCGCGCCGCCCGCACCGGCTTCGACTGGCCGGATGCGAAAAGCGCCCTGGCCAAGGCGGAGGAAGAGCTGGCCGAGCTGCAACAGTGCATGGGCGGTGGCGATCCGCCCCGCGTCGGCGAGGAACTGGGCGATCTGCTCTTCGCCCTGGCGGTCTTTGCCCGCAAGCAGGGAATCGATGCCGAGAGCGCCATGCAGGCGGCCACGGAGAAATTCATCGGCCGCTTCTCCCGCTTCGAGCAGGCGGTGGCCGACCGCGACGCCACCATCGCGGAACTCGCCCCGGAGGACTTGCTCGCCCTCTGGGAGCGCACAAAGGCGCGGCCGAACGACGGAAAAAAGGTTTGACAGCCTCGCGCCTCTATGGTAGGTATCGCGTTTCGTCGCACAAGGCGACTCTTACCAACCCTCTTTGCTCCCGGCTCTGCGTGTCGGGGGCCTCATGCCCACAGGGAGGAACCATGCGCAGGTACGAAACCATCATTATCGTGCGTCCCGGTGCCAGCAGCGAAGACGAGCTGAACGGCATCATCGAGAAGTTCACCGGGATCATCAAACAGGACGGCGGCACCGTCGCCAAGATCGACAAATGGGGGCTCAAGAAGCTCGCCTACGTCATCAAGAAGGAACAGCAGGGCTCCTACGTCTTCTACTCCTACGAGTCCGCCCCGGCGGCCGTCGCCGAGATGGAACGCCAGCTCCGCATCGACGATCGGGTCATCAAGTACCTGACCGTCAAGCTCGACGCGGAAGAAGAGGTTGTCGAGGCCGTGGCGGAAACCACCGAGGCCGAGGCCTAAGCCCCTGTTGCCCAATCACCTGACAAGGATCGCACGACCATGATCAAAAAGAAGAAGATGTTCGGCCGCCGCAAGGTGTGCCGTTTCTGTACCGACAAGGGAATGACCATCGACTACAAGGATGTCCGGACCCTGCGCAACTACCTGACCGAGCGCGGCAAGATCATCCCCCGCCGCATCTACGGCAACTGCGCCAAGCACCAGCGCCAGCTGACCGAGGCCATCAAAAGGGCCCGCCAGATCGCGCTGCTGCCCTATTCCGGCAATCCCCAGTCCTGATAAGGGCTGGAACGGCCCGTGGAACAGCACAGCGAGGAGCCTTCCCCGCGCCGCTCCCTCCAGGGCCTGGCGCTGTTGACCGCCCTTCTGGCCCTGCCAGCGGCCAGCGCCGAACTGGCCGTGCTGCACGGTCTGGTTCCGATGGCGGTCATGTACCACCTGGTGCTCTTCGGCCACAAGCAGGGCAGTGCCCTGGTGGCCGCGGCCCTGCTGCTGGCAGCGGCCTTGACGTACGGTTTCGGCTCGCTGCCGGCCCTGCTCTTTGCCATCACCCTGGTGCCGGCGGGTATTTTTCTGGCGCTGGGAATCGAAAGAAACGAACCTCCAGGCCAAACCGGCCTCAAGGGGGCGGCAAGCCTGGGCGCCCTCTGGCTTCTGCTGGGGGCCTGGTATGGCTCCCGCCACGGCGTCAACCCCTACCAGGAGATCCTGACAGGCCTGGAACAGGGCTTCCAGCAGACCCTGGAGTTTTACCGGACCAAGGCGGAACTGCCAGCCGCGACCCTCAAGGAGCTGACCATCGCTCTGGAGACGGCCCGACGCTTTCTGGCCAAGGCCCTGCCGGCGGTGATCGTCAATACGATCATCGCCACGGTCTGGCTGAACCTGCTGGCCGGCACCTGGCTGCTCCAGAAAACGCGGCCGCAGCTGGTCCGCTGGCAGGAGTTCAAGAACTGGCGACTGCCGGAATCGCTGGTCTGGCTGGTAATCGTCGCCCTGGCCCTCATGGTCGGCAACCGGGAACCCCTGGTGACCATCGGCCTCAACGGCGGCTACGTACTGGGGTTGCTCTACTGCATGCAGGGGCTGGCGGTTCTCGCCCACTCCCTGGCCCGCTGGCAGCTGCCGCGGCCCTTTCGGGGCCTGATCTATGTGCTGCTGCTGATGCAGTTCTACGGCCTGCTCCTGCTCGCCGTCGTCGGCCTGGCGGAGACCTGGCTGGCCCTGCGGCAAAAACCGACCCGCCCGGCAGGCGGCGCATAACAACACGAAACGATTCGGGATACCGAAACGACGGAAAAACATCTGGACAACGACTCCGACCCGGATTCAAATTCATCAGGAAGGTGGAGGCACACCATGCAAGTCATTCTCAAGGAAACCATTGATACCCTCGGCGAAGAGGGAGATGTCGTCAAGGTCAAGGACGGCTACGCCCGCAACTACCTGCTGCCCAAGAACCTGGCCGCGGTGGCAACCGAAGGCAACGTCGCCGTGCTGGCCAAGCAGAAGGCGGCCATCGAGGCCCGCAAGAAGGAACAGCGCGCCGCGGCCGAATCCCTGGCCAAGAAGCTGGGCGCTCTCACCGTCACCATCGCCCAGCGCACCGGCGACGACGGCAAGCTCTTCGGCTCGGTCACCGCAGCCGACATCGCGGCCAATCTCGCCGGCCAGGGTGTAACCATCGACAAGAAGACAATCCTCCTCGACGAGCCGATCAAGGCCCTGGGCAGCCACACGGTGGCGGTCAAGGCAGGCTACCAGGTCAAGGGCGAGGTCAAGGTCGAGGTTGTCGCCCTGACCACGGAAGAGTAAGCGAAGCATCCACAACGACGGGCGGGAGGACGGGCACCCTCCCGCCCCGCTCGTTTCCCGTGCCCAGCGCAACCGACACCATGGAAGCTGGGAACACCGCTCTCTCCTCCTCCCTCCACCGGCTGCCGCCCCAGAACATCGAGGCGGAACAGTGCGTGCTCGGCTCCGTGCTTCTCCAACCGGGGGCCATGGCCAAGGCCGCCGAACTCCTCTCCGAAGACGATTTCTACCGCGACGGCCACAAGGTCATCTTCTCCGTCATGGCGGGCCTCTTTGAAAAGGGGGAACCGCTCGATCTCGTCACCGTCAGCAACGCCTTGAAAGACGCCCGCAAGCTCGATCTCGCCGGCGGCCCCGGCTATCTCGCCGCCCTTTCCGACACCGTCCCGGTGGCGGCCAACATCGCCTACTACGCCAAGATCGTCCGCGAAAAGGCGATCCTGCGTCGCCTGATCCAGACGAGCACCGAGATCGCCGGCCGCTGCTACGAGGAGCAGGACGACATCGACAGCCTGCTCGACGAGGTGGAGCAGACCGTCTTCGACATCTCCCGCTCGAAAAGCGCCCAGTCGGTCCACCCGATGAAGACGGTGATCAACGCCACCTTCAAGCACGTGGAGAAGCTCTACGAGCGCAAGGAGCACATCACCGGCGTCCCCACCGAATACCACGACTTCGACAAGATGACCGCAGGGCTTCAGCCCTCGGACCTCATCATCCTGGCCGGCCGCCCCAGTATGGGCAAGACCGCCCTGGCCATGAACATGGTGCAGCACGCGGCCATGATCCACAAGGTGGGGGTGGGGGTCTTCAGCCTGGAAATGTCCAAGGAGCAGCTGGGGCTGCGTATGCTCTGCTCGGTGAGCCGGGTGGATGCCCAGCGCTTGCGCACCGGGTTCCTCAAGGAACAGGACTGGCCCAAGCTGACCCGGGCCTACAACATGCTCCTCGACGCGCCCATGTACATCGACGACACCCCGGCCCTCACGGTGCTCGAGATGCGGGCCAAGGCGCGGCGCCTCAAGACCGAGCACAACATCGGCCTCGTCGTGGTCGATTACCTCCAGCTCATGCGCGGCCGCAGCAACGTGCCTTCCCGCGAGCAGGAGATCAGCGAGATCTCGCGGTCGCTCAAGGCCATGGCCAAGGAGTTGCACGTGCCGGTCATCGCCCTTTCCCAGCTCAACCGCAGCCTCGAAAACCGCCCGAACAAGCGGCCCCAGCTCTCGGACCTCCGCGAATCCGGAGCGATAGAGCAGGATGCCGACCTCATCTGCTTCATCTACCGGGACGAGGTCTACAACAAGGCCGAGGACAACCCCAAACGCGGCATTGCCGAACTCATCATCGGCAAGCAGCGCAACGGCCCCACCGGCACGGTGGAACTCGCCTTCCTCAACCAGTTCACCACCTTCGAAAACCTGGCGCACCACGATTTCCCCGCGCATCAGTGAGGAAGGCGGTTGTGTTTTCGGCGCCGGTCAAGTAATAACCAAGGGGCGCCCAGCCGGCTCGCGAGGCCAGGTGCAACACCACCAGCAACGGCAAACATTTTCGCAATTTCAAGACGATAACATACACACCCATGACCACCACGCCCGACACCACGCGCTACGACTTCCAGGCCATCGAAGAAAAGTGGCGCAGCCACTGGCTCACCACCAAGAGCTTCAAGGTGCAGGTTGAACCAGGCCGCAAGAAATACTATCTCCTCGAGATGTTCCCCTACCCCTCGGGCCGCATCCACATGGGCCACGTGCGCAACTATACCATCGGCGACGTGGTGGCGCGCTACCAGCGGATGCGGGGCATGAACGTGATCCACCCCATGGGCTGGGACGCCTTCGGCCTGCCGGCGGAGAACGCCGCCATCAAGCACGACACCCACCCGGCCAAGTGGACCTTCGAGAACATCGACTACATGAAGGGGCAGCTCCAGCGCATGGGCTTGAGCTACGACTGGGACCGCGAACTCGCCACCTGCACCCCGGAGTACTACCGCTGGGAGCAGCTCTTCTTCACCAGGATGTACGAAAAGGGGCTCGTCTACCAGAAGGTGACCACGGTCAACTGGTGCGAGACCTGCCAGACCGTGCTCGCCAACGAACAGGTGATCGACGGCACGTGCTGGCGCTGCGACCAGGCAGTGATGCCGCGGGAGATGAACGGCTGGTTTTTTAAGATCACCGCCTATGCCGACGAACTCCTTGCCGACTGCGATCGCCTCACCGGCTGGCCGGAGAAGGTGCTCACCATGCAGCGCAACTGGATCGGCAAGAGTGTGGGGGCCGAGATCCACTTCCCGCTGGCTAGCGGCAACGGGGCGCTCACCATCTTCACCACCCGGCCCGACACCATCTTCGGCGCCACCTTCATGTCGGTGGCCCCGGAGCATCCGCTGGTGGCCGAGTTGAGCCGCGGCACCGGCCAGGAGACGGCGGTGCGGGAGTTCGTCGAGCGCACTCGCCAGGAAAAGCAGCGCCGCAAGCCCGATGAAGAGGTGGAGAAGGAAGGGGTCTTCACCGGCGGCTACTGCATCAACCCCTTTACCAACGAGAAACTGCCGGTCTATGCCGCCAATTTCGTGCTCATGGAGTACGGCACCGGCGCGGTCATGGCGGTGCCGGCCCACGACCAGCGCG
>JBFLYY010000205.1:0-5603 GCA_040756495.1 Thermodesulfobacteriota bacterium
AAAGAGGGAACGGCGGAAGGTGCGGGATTCCCGCTCCTTTTCCGTTGGTTCGTACGACACCCTGCCCACTGCCTGTTCCGCCTCGCGCACCGCTGCCACCATGGCCGCGAATTCTTTGGGCGTGAGCGAAAAACCGCTGTCCGGCCCACCCTGCTTCCGGTCCAGGGTGAAATGCTTTTCGATGATGGTCGCCCCGAGGGCCACCGCGGCCACCGGCGCGGCAATGCCCAGGGTATGGTCGGAAAGTCCGGCCGGGACATCGAAGGCCTCGGCCAGGTGGGGGATGGTGCTGAGGTTCATGGCATCCGGCGGGGCCGGATAGGCGCTGGTGCACTTGAGGAGAGCCACCCCGGCCGCCCCGGCCTGGCGCAGCGTCCGCACCGCCTCGTCGATCTCGGCCAGGCTCGCCATGCCGGTGGACATGATGACCGGTTTGCCGGTGGCGCCGATCCTGCGCAAGAGAGGGAGATCGACCACCTCGAAGGAAGCGACCTTGTGGGCCGGCACCGCCATCTCTTCGAGAAAATCCACCGCGGTCGCGTCAAAGGGGGTGGAAAAGAGATCGATCCCCAGCCGGTCGGCCAGCTCCTTCAGTTTCGGCTGCCACTCCCACGGGGTGTATGCCTCGCCGTAGAGCTGGTAAAGGTTCCTGCCGGCCCAGATCGTCCCCTTGATGCGGAACCATTCGTTGTCGCAGTCGATGGTCAGGGTGTCCGGCGTATAGGTCTGAAGCTTCACGGCATCCGCGCCCGCGGCCTTGGCCGCCTCGAGGATGCGTACCGCCTGGACGAAATCCTGACCATGGTTGGCGCTCATCTCGGCGATGAGATAGACCGGCTGCCCTGGCCCGATGGTGCGGCCGTTGACCGTGATCTCAGCCATGACGCGCCTCCGGTTCGCAGTGGAGCGACATGGCCGGCATACCGTTGCGCGCCGTGGCGCTGCCCACCTGAAAACCCGCCTTGCTGAATGCCGTCAGCGACCCGAGATTCTCCACCTTCACCAGGGCCTCGATCTCACGAAGAGCGCGCTCGGCAAAAACGCGTTCGCAGGCCGCCCGGATGATACGGCTCCCCAGGCCCTGCCGCCGGAACTCGGGGGCGATCCCCACCGAGATCACGCCCCTGCCCTGCACCATCTCGAAACGGGCCACGCCACACGGAGTTCCCGTGGCATCCTCCGCCAGGTACATCACGCACTCTTCAGCCGCCAATTTCGTGGCCAGCCAGCGGGCGTGCTCCGCCGGGGCAATGGCCTCGCCGCAGAACGAGTTGGCGCGGGTTTCCGGGTCGTTGGCCCAACGGAGGAGCAACTCCTCATCCTGCGGGCAAACCGGCCGCAGCCGCACATCCCTGGCCAGCATCGCCGTCACCACCCGACTGGCGCCCAAACCGTCCACCAGCTGTCGGCCGGCCACGGCCTGGGCCTGCCGCTGCCCCTGGTCACGCAAGAAGGAGGCAATCCCCACGGCCAGTTCGTTTGGCGCGATCATGCCCCACTCCCCGAGAACTCCGGCAATCCCGTGCGCCGCCAGCCCCGCCGCGTTGCGCCGCTGGTTGTCGGCAACGACCACGGCGAGGAAGGGCAGCCCCATCGCCGCCAGTTCGTAGCTGGTGGTGCCGGCCGCGGCGATGGCCGCGTCGGCCCAGCGCATGAGGGGGGCCATCTCGGCGGCGGCCTCGCGCACCTCGCAACGGAAGGGCAGGGTCGCGGCAAGCGCGGCCAAGTGTTCCCGATGGGGGTTGGCCGGCCCTGCCAGGGCCACGACCTCAAGCCCGTCCATGCCGCTTTCAGCCAGGGCGGCCAGGATCGCCGGCGTGGCGTTGGCCGGATCACTTCCCCCCATGGTGAGCAGAATCTTCCTGGCCACGGCCGGCTGCGGCTCCTTCTCGCCGTGGCCCCCCCGGAACTCGCGGCGCAGCAAGGCATAGCGGGGACCGAGGAGCAGGGTGGCGGCCGCGGCGTCCGGATAGGCGAGTTCCCGGGCATGGAGATTCTGGTTGAGCAGCAGGTCGCAGCAGTATTCCGGCAACAGCGCGTCGTCGTCGATCACCAGCACGCGCTGGCCGGACGCCCGCAGGCGCCGCTGGTAGTCAGTGCCAAAATGATAGCCGTCCAGCGCCAGCCAGCCTTTCCCGCCTTGGGCCGCCAGCCAGGCCGCCACCGAAGACGCCTCGCCGTTTTCACTGGCAAGATCGTCCGGCGAGACCAGGCGAAACCCCTCGGCCACGATCCTTTCGCGCAGGGCCGGGACATCAATCCGGCTCAGGAAAAGCACCTCGCCGCCAAGCCGCTGCCACTCCCGGGCCAAGGCGAGGCAGCGCATGACATGGCCGGTGCCCATGGCAGGACCGGCGTCCGCCCTGATGTACAAGGGCGCCATCATGGCCGGCAAACCTCCGCCAAGGCATCGACAACCCGCGCCACCTCCGCTTCTCCCATGCCCTGATGGAGCGGCAGGGTCAGAATCCGGCCATAGGCCTCTTCCGCCACCGGACAGAGGCCGGGCCCGGTCTGCCAGGCGCGCTGGTAGTAGGGATGGAGATGGACCGGCAGGTAATGGACATTGACGCCGATTCCCTGCTGGCGCAGGCCATCGTAAACCTTCTTGCGTTCCACGCCGGCCGCCAGCTGCACCACATAGAGATGAAAGGCGTGCTCGTTGCCGGCGCGACAAGCCAACGGCGCCACGCGTTCGTCTGCCGCGAGCAACCCGGCGTAATGCCGCGCCAGCATGCGCCGTTGCCCGAGCCACGCCGGCAATTTCCGGAGCTGGCTCAATCCCAGGGCGGACTGAAGGTCGGTGAGGCGATAGTTGTAGCCGAGCCCCGCCATGGCATAGGTCCAGGTGCCGGAGAGTTCGCGCTGGCGGTGGTCGGTATCGATGCCGTGGTTGCGGAAGGAGCGCATCCTTGCGGCCCAGGCCTCGTTGTCGGTCACCACCATGCCGCCCTCGCCGGTGGTGATGTGCTTGACCGGGTGGAAGCTGAAGATGGTCAGATCGGCCAGGGTGCCGACCTTGCGCCCCTTGAAGGCGGCGCCCAACGCATGGCAGGAATCGGCAACCAGAACCAGGCCATGGCGGTCGGCGATGGCCCGCAGGGCATCGTAATCGCAGGGCTGGCCGGCATAATCCACGGCAATGATCGCCCTGGTGCGTGGCGTGATCTTACGTGCCACATCGGTCGGGTCGATGAGCAGGGTCTCGGGATCCACATCGGCGAAGAGCGGGGTGCCATCCTGGTAGACCACGCAGTTGGCCGTGGCCACGAAGGTAATGGCCGGCACGATCACCTCGTCGCCCGAGCCGATACCGATGGCGTGCATGGCCGCATGCAGGGCCGCGGTGCCGCTCGACACCGCCACCGCATGGCGCGCGCCCGTGAACTCCGCCACCGCCCTCTCGAACTCCCCGACCTTGGGGCCGGTGGTCAGCCAGTCGGACCGGAGCACCGCCACCACGGCCGCGATATCATCCTCGTCGATGACCTGACGGCCGTAGGGCAAAAAGGGCAAAGGGCCGGCGGGATTGCCGATGGCCATCTCACTCGCCATGTTCATTTTCCTCAGGCCGCGACCCCGGCCACGGCTTCGCGCTTGCCCGCGGCACGACGGCGGGGCTTCTCCTCTTCCGCGGCATCGCCAAAGACGATCCGGCGCAACTCCGGAACCGTGAGCCACTCGTCGTTGGCGTCGCTGGTGTAGACGAAACCTTCCGGCATCTTCTGCGCCTCCACGTAATTCTTGCGCTCCCACCAGGGGTAGGTCGGCATGACCACGTACATCCCTTTATAGAGATAGGTGTTCCGTCCCTCATCCTCGCCGGTCAGCGCCTCGTGGAGCTTCTCGCCGGGCCTGATGCCGATGTAGTCCACCTCGCACTCCGGGGCGATGGCGCGGGCCAGGTCCATGATGCGCATGCTGGGGATCTTGGGCACGAAGATCTCGCCGCCCTCCATGTGGGAAAAGGCGCGGAGCACCAGTTCGATGGCCCCATCCAGCGTGATCCAGAAGCGGGTCATCCGCGGGTCGGTGACGGTCAGGCGGCCTTTTTTGCGCTGCTGCAAAAAGAGGGGGATGACGCTGCCGCGGCTGCCGATGACGTTGCCATAGCGCACGCAGGCAAAGCGGGTGCGGCCCTCGCCGGCGTACGTATTGCCCTGGATGAAAAGCTTGTCGGAACAGAGTTTGGTGGCACCGTAGAGGTTCACGGGATTCACCGCCTTGTCTGTGGAGAGGGCCACCACCTTTTTGACACCGGTGTCAATGGCGGCATCGATGATGTTCTGGGCGCCGTGGACGTTGGTCTTCACCGCCTCGAAGGGATTGTATTCACAGGCCGGCACCTGTTTGAGGGCCGCGGCATGGACCACCATGTCCACCCCCTCCATGGCGCGCCGCATGCGCTCCACGTCCCGGACGTCGCCGATCAAAAAGCGCAACCGCTGATCGTCGGCGAATTCGTTGCGCATCTCGTGTTGTTTCAGTTCGTCGCGGCTGTAGATGCGGATCGCCTTGGGATTGTACCGCTCCAGCATGAGGCGGCAGAAATGCTTGCCAAAGGAGCCGGTGCCGCCGGTGAGCAGGATGGTCTGCCGCGACCAGTCGATATTGTCGACGCCGCTGTTGCCCTTCAGGGTCCGCTTGGCCTGGGCGATGGAGAGTTTGTTCGTGTAGACCAGCTCCTTGATCCGCTCCAGGTTGGCGATGTCGCGGTCGGAATAGCGCCGCTGCCCGCCGTTGGTCCGTTCCGGCGCCACGACGGAGCCGAACTCCTTCTGCCAGAAGCGGATGGTGGAGACCGGGATGCCAATCTTCTGACTCACTTCCTTGATCTTGAACCCCATGGATGCCCTCCTTGCAGTCACTGCATGCCGCGTTTTTCCGAAGCCCGTCCCGTGGGCGCCGTTCACCAACCCTATCGACCGACACGCGACAAAAGTTAAATTAAACTTTTGGATTCACTTCAGGGATCTATTTATACAAGAAACATGCCATGAAAAACGGGCGGGGATCAGCGGGGAATCCCCGCGGAATCGGGACGAATGGCGAGGGAGGCAGGGGGAATTTTTTTCCCGGACAAAAACCGGAACAGCGGGGCGGACTATTCGGCAGGCGGCGGGACGCTCTTCTTTCCCGCCATCCCCACCGCGATGATGCTGATCTCGTAGAGCACGACGAGCGGGATCGCCATCAGGCACTGGTTGATCACGTCCGGGGTGGGCGTGAGGATGGCGGCGATGACAAAGGCAAAGAGGAAGGCGTAACGGCGGTGTCTGCGGAGAAAGGGCGCGTCAACCACGCCGAGGCGGGAGAGCAGCACCATGAAGACCGGCAGTTCGAAGACCAGGCCAAAGGCGATGAGCAGCCTGAGGGCGAGGGAAAAATATTCCTTCACCGCCGGCAGCGGGGTCAGAAAATCGTTGGAGTAGCCGACCAGAAAACGGAAGGCGGGCGGAAAGACCACATAGTAGCCAAAGGCCGCGCCGCCCAGAAAGCAACCGACCGAAAGCACGGTAAAAGGCAGGATCACCCGCTTCTCGTGCTGGTAGAGACCAGGGGCTATAAAGCGCCAGATCTGCCAGAAAAGGACCGGGCTCGCC
>JBFLYY010000206.1:0-7113 GCA_040756495.1 Thermodesulfobacteriota bacterium
GGGTTTGAGCATGTTGGAGGCATCCATGGCCCCTTCGGCAGCCCCCGCCCCCACCAGGGTGTGGATCTCGTCGATGAAGAGGATGATCTCGCCGCTTCGTTTCTCGATCTCCTTCAAGACCGCCTTGAGCCGATCCTCGAACTCGCCCCGGTACTTGGCGCCGGCCACGAGCGAACCCATGTCCAGGGCCACTACCTGCTTGTTGCGCAGGGTGTCGGGCACGTCGCCGTTGACGATGCGCTGGGCCAGCCCCTCGACAATGGCGGTCTTGCCCACCCCCGGCTCGCCGATGAGCACGGGGTTGTTCTTGGTGCGGCGGGAGAGAACCTGGACCACCCGGCGCACCTCGTCGTCCCGGCCGATGACCGGATCGAGCTTGCCCTGGCGCGCCACGTCGGTGAGGTTGCGGGCGTACTTCTCCAGGGCCTGGTACTTGGCCTCGGGGTTCTGGTCGGTGACCCGCTGGCAGCCGCGCACGTCCACCAGCGCCTTCAAGAGGGCGTCGCGGGTGAGCCCCTTGGCGACGAGGGCCTTGGTGGCAACGGAGTCACGGTCGTCCAGGGCCGCCAGCAGGAGATGCTCCTGGCTCACGTACTCGTCCTGCATCTCGGAGGCCACTTTGAAGGCGCGGTCGAGCAGGCGGCGGAAGGAAGCCGAGGCATAGACCTGGCCGGCACCGGGACCGCTCACCTTGGGCAGCCGGCCGATCAGATCCTCCATCTCCGCCACCATGGCCTCGCGGCTGATCCCCAATTTCTGCAGGGTGGGGGCGATGACGCCCTCCCGGTCCTCGAACAGCCCCTTGAGCAGGTGCTCGGGCTGCAATTCCTGGTTGCCGTGCTGGTCCGCCAGACTCTGGGCCGCCTGCAGGGCTTCCTGCGATTTCATGGTGAACTTGTCGAACTGCATGAGCAACCTCCTTCACTCCATATTCGTGCCCGCTCCGGGCGGTATTCCAACATCTTGACGCGGCACTCGGGAGGCCCGCCGCGGGATCGGCCGCTTCCATGGGGCAAACAGTAAGAGCAGCCTGACTGGCTGTCAAGCAACGGCCGAAAACGCAGGCAACGCCAAGGGAAGACGCCCAGGTCGGCTATCGCCTTTTCCTCTGCCGGAGATTTGAAATACTGCGGGACGCCGATGGTTCACGTCTTTAAGACACCATCATGGCTGGTAGGAGCGGCTTGAGCCGCGACCACCGACAGGCGACAAGGCGCAAACGCTGGGTGGTGAGGATCGAAAGGTCGCGGCGAAATGGCACGTTGCCGAAAAACGGAAGTCTGCCTTTCGCAACTCATCCCGCCCCGACCGGGCAACGACCGCCGCGCCGGGATGGATCTCCACGCCGAGACTCCCCCGGCAGGGAGAAGGCTGCACCAGGGCCTCACTCCTGGTCTCTTCCTTTGCGGTATTGCGCCCTGGACAAGCGCATCCGAAAAAACTCGACCGCCTGCCCCTGAATCGTTCGCCCGGTCTCGCCAAGCAATTGGAAGCCGCAGCGCGCATAGAGGCGCCGGGCAATGGGGTTGTTCTTTCTCACGATCAGCCAAATCGCGGCAAAACCCAGCTCCCCAAAACCGGCGGCCAGGGTCTTGGCCATGATCGCGGCGCCAAGCCCCTGGCCGACCAGAAGAGGGTGGACGGCGATCCGCAACTCCGCCTCCGTCATCCCCTGGCGGATGAGCAGGGAAAAGCCGACGCAGACCCCGTCCAGCCTGGCCGCATAACAGTGGTTGCCGCCATCACCGCAGAAGTGCGCCAGCCAGCCGCCGTCCCGCAGGGCATAGTCCATCTGCGCATGAACCCCCTCGTAAGAAGGCCACTGGCCAATGGCGGCGATTTCCTCCGGCCGCATGGCCGCCAGGCAGATGGCCGCACGGTTTTCCGGTAGCCCGGTGACTTCGGCCACGGTGCCAGCCCTCTCACACCATGCACGCCTGGTCGATCTGGAAGACCTGCATCATGATGGAGTGGTCGATCATGCTGACCCCCTGGGCCAGGGCATCCACCAGGTCGCGGTCCTCCCAGCCCAACTTCCGCAAGTCATCGATCTCCTGCCGGCTCACCGCGCCAGGCTCCTTCACCGCCTTGACCACGAAGGCCAGCATGGCGCCCTCCGCCGGCTCCAGCAAGGAATGCGCCGGATCGGCCTCCATCCTGCGAAAATCATCCGCCTCCAGCCCCTGCTTTTCCAGGATATGGCGGTTGAAATCGGTGCAGAAGGGATAGGCCAGATGGTGCGCCACCAGGTAGCGGATATGGGCCAGCAGGGTAAAACTGAGCCGCGGATGGTTGGCCAGATACTGAATCCGCCGCAGTTGCAGTTCGAAAAGCCCGGAGCTGACGCTGAACATCTCCATGTGCTTGGGGATCGCCCCCACCCGCTGCATGAACATCTCGTAGCCTTGCTTGATGATCCCCTCCGCCTTTTCCGGGGGAACGGTGCTGATCAGAGCCATGGTCGCCTCCTCTGGTTGGGATGACCGGTTGCGGCAGGGTGCGCGCAACCGCCGTTATCGCTGTGCCGGAAGGGTATCGCACTTTGTCGAATAAGAAAAATTCATTGTTTTAATCACCCCGATAATGAATACTTATCCGCATGGGCTACCTGGAACTGAAACACCTGCGCCTGCTCCGCGCCATTGCCGAGACCGGCAACATGACCAGGGCCGCGGAACGTCTTGCCCTCTCCCAGTCCGCCCTGAGCCAGCAGTTGAAAGACATTGAAAACAAGCTGGAGGTGGCGCTCTTTTTCCGGACCAGGAAGAAGATGCTGCTTACGCCCAGCGGCGAGCGGCTCATGCGCACGGCGGACCACGTGGTCGATCTGCTCGACGAGGCGGAGTTGAATCTCCGGCAGCGGGCAATGGGCGAACGCGGCCAGCTCCGGGTGGGCACCCAGTGCATCTTCTGCTTCAAATGGCTGCCCCGGCTGATGGGCCTCTACCAACGCCAGTTTCCCAATGTCGAGTTCGAGATCGGCTCCTCCCATGACCCGGCTGCCGAACTGCTCCACAAAAAATATGACGTCATCATCACCGGCCTCCCCCTGAACGAAGACGACTACACCCACGTGCCGCTCTTTTCCGACGAGCTGGTCTGCATCATGGCAACCTCCCATCCCCTGAGCAGCCGCGACCATGTGCTCCTTGAGGACTTCGGAGAGATGAACCTGATCTCCCACGCGGAAAAGGAGGAGAGCCGCTTTTATCAGTTGGTTCTGCGGCCACGGGGGATCGAGCCCCGCCGCTTCATGACCGTGGTCCAGCCCCAGGCGATCGTGGAACTGGTGGCCTCCGGTTTCGGAGTGGGGATCTTCCCGCTGTGGGCGGCCAAAAGCATGCTTGCCAGCTCCGGCCCCCTCGTCAGCCGGCCGATCTCCGAACAGGGATTCCCGCTGACCTGGAAGGCGGTGTTCCTGAAAAACGACAACATGCCGCGCTTTCAGCGGGAGTTCATCGAGATGACCAGGAGGATGGATATCCACGCCATGGCCGGGGACGACCAGGAGACGGGCGAATCATTGCAGGGCCGGCCATTGCCCTTGCCCCTGGCCACTCCATAGAACGACGGGAGAAAGGAAAGTGCTGCCGGGGCCCGCGGCCCGGCCCGGGGGAGCGCCCCGCCGCTGTCGGAAAATTGACATATACAGGCCGCCGGTGGTTGGAGCCTTCAAACGGCACCATCATGGCCGCGCGTAGGGGCTTTAGCCGCGACAAGGCGCAAGCGCTGAGTGGTGAGGATCGAAAGTCGCGGGTAAACCCGCTCCTACGCGACGAAATGGCTTGTGGTCGAAAAACAGGGGCGGAAAAAGAAAACCGGGTCATGCGGGGACATGACCCGGTGTGCACGGGGGACAACGGCGACAGCCTGCGCTGTCGGGAAGAGCCAAAGAAATCAGTCGGCTGCCACGCAGACCCGGCAACGGCCGGTGGCCTTGGCCTCGTAGAGAACCTCGTCGGCCTTGAGCAGCCAGGACTCAAGGCTCATGGCCGGCTGCCACTGCACCAGCCCGATGCTGATGCCGAGCGTGCCGCTCCTGGCCGAGCCGATGGCCAGCCTGTCCACTGCCTGACAAAGGCGCTCGGCCAGGACTTTGGCGTCGCCCAGTCCGGTGTTGGGCAGGAGCAGAAGGAACTCGTCGCCACCCATCCGCACCAGAAGGTCGCTGTTGCGGACCATGGAGGAGAGAAGCTGCGCCACCTTGCGGAGCGCCTTGTCGCCCTCGGCATGGCCCAGGGTGTCGTTGATCTGCTTGAAGCGGTCGAGGTCCATGCTGGCCAGGGTGATGGGGTGGCCATGACGCCTGGCGCTCTCCAGCATGGGGCCGATGCGGTCCTCGAAGACGCGGCGGTTCTCAAGGCCGGTGAGCACATCCCGGCGGGACTGCTCGAAGAGATCCTCATAATCGAGGGCGCGCTGCAGCGGCTCGGCCAGGATATCCATGGCCTTGCCGAGCAGTTCGATCTCGTCGCCCTCCAGTTCCTTGGCCCGGCGCAGCACCATGAGCTGGCCGATGTCGCCGTTGCCCTTCAGCTGCCAGCGGTAGCCGAAAAATTCATCCTGCCAGCGGCACTCCTCGCCCTGGGTGGAAGCTGCCCCCTGGAGCAGCCCCTGGGCCGCGCGCATCACCGTGCGACGCTCGGGGCCATGGCAGGAGCAGAGGATGTGTTCGCGGGTGCCGCAGGCATTGCGGTAGGCGATGAGGTCGTGATCCACCAGCGGCATCAGCCAGACGGAAAAGGCCTCGATCATGCTCTGCAGATCGGTGGCGCCAGCCAGGCGGGCATGGAGGCGATTGGCCATGGCGAGCCACTCCGACTGCTTGCGGTAGTGGTCGAGCTGCACCAGCAGATGGTCCACGCTGACGGTGGCGGCGGTGCGGTAGTCGTCGTTTATCGAGATGGCAGCGTTCATGGCAGTGGTTCTCCGGGGTTGGGTGCCTTCGCGTCGCTCTTGCCCAACCCATGTTGCCATTTTCGTGCCAATCGCCAAAAAACTTGAACAAAATGTAACCGAAGCCATCGAACCGCCACCCCGACAAAAGACAACATCCCGATTTTTCTGACAAAAAACTTGGGCCATGGGAGAGTGCTTGCAATGGCCCGGAAAAGGTCGCACAATGGCGGCGAAGAAGAGGGCGGCAATTTTTTCCGGCCCGCCCCACACCCCCTCTGTCAAAAATCCAACAGCAGCCGCCAGCCGCCCCCATGCCCAAGAACCCGCGCCAGATCATCCATTGCGACATGGACGCCTTCTATGCCTCGGTGGAGATGCTCGACTCGCCGGAACTCGTTGGCAAGCCGGTGATCGTGGGCGGCACTTCCAATCGGGGGGTGGTCTCCGCCGCTTCCTACGAGGCGCGGCGTTACGGGGTCCGTTCCGCCATGCCCCTGGTGACGGCGCGCAAGCTCTGCCCACAGGGCGTCTTCCTGCCGGTACGCATGGGCCGCTACCGCGAACTCTCGGAAGAGATCATGGCGATCTTCCTTCGCTTCACCCCGCTGGTGGAGCCCCTTTCGCTGGACGAGGCCTTTCTCGACGTCACCGCCAGCAGGGCGCTGCTGGGCAACGGCGAGACCATCGCCAAGGAGATCAAACGGCTGGTGCGCGAAGAAACAGGGCTCACCGTCTCGGCCGGCGTGGCCACCAACAAGCTCACGGCCAAAATCGTCTCGGACCTCCACAAGCCCGATGGCCTCACCATCGTGCCGCCGGGCCAGGAGCGGGAGTTCCTGGCCCCCTTGCCCATCGGCCGCCTCTGGGGTGTGGGCAGCGCCACGGCCAAAGCCTTAAGCCTCATGGGGGTGCGCACCATCGGCGACCTGGCCCGCATGCCGCTTGCGCTGCTCACCGCGAAACTCGGCACGAGCCACGGCGAGCACCTGCACCTGGTGGCGCAAGGGATCGACGAACGGGAGGTGGAACCGGAACAGGAGGCCAAGTCCATCGGCAACGAGGAGACCTTCGAGACGGACCTGCGGGAACGGCAGATGATCGAACGGGAACTGCTCGCCCTATCCACCAAAGTGGCGCGCCGGCTCAGGCGCCACGAGGTCTGCGGCCGCACCATCACCCTGAAAGTAAAGTACCACGACTTCAAACAGATCACCCGCAGCGTGACCCTGGCAACGGCCACCTGCGACGAGGGCGAGATCTACGCGGCGATCAAGACGCTGCTTATAAAAACCGAGGCCGGCCGGATTCCGCTGCGGTTGCTGGGCGTTTCTGTTTCCAGCCTGGCCGCCAGCGGCGAGGGACAACAATTGAGCCTCTTTGCAACCACGCACAAAAAAGGCGGCAGGCAGCAGGAGCTGCATGCCGCCGTGGATCGCATCACCGGCAAGTACGGCCAACAGGCCATCAAGCCAGCCACCTTATTGGAGGGGGAAGAAGAAATGCAATGACAATGTCATTACCGTCCGTTAGAATCAAGAAAAACAGAGGAGGCCACCCCATGCCAGCAACAAGCGGCACCACAGCCAAACGCGAAACGCTGAACATCCGCATCAAGCCAGAGGAACGAAGCCTTATTGACCGCGCCGCCAAGATGCGCGGCAAGAACCGTACCGATTTCATCCTGGATGCCGTGCGGTCGGCCGCGGAAGAGGCACTTTTTGAGCAGGCCATCATCACGGCCAGCCCGGACGCCTATGCAAAATTCCTCGCGCGGCTGGACAAACAGCCCCGCCCCAACGCCAGTTTGCGTAAAACCATGCAAACCCCAGCGCCCTGGGAAAAGGCATGAAGCTCTCCGCCCCGGAGCCGCTTACCGAACATCACGACGTGACGCGGTTCACCTCCGGCGTGGAAAGCCTGGACACCTGGCTCAAACGCCGGGCAACGAGAAATCAGGCCACGGGCGCATCCCGGACTTTTGTCGCCTGCGTCGGGCGGCGGGTGGTGGCCTATTACGCGCTGGCATCGAGCGCCGTGGCGGTTGCCGAAGCACCTGGCCGGTTCCGCCGCAACATGCCAGACCCTATTCCTGTTGTTGTCCTGGGGCGCCTTGCGGTGGACCAATCATTCCAGAGCCAGGGGATAGGACGCGCCCTGGTCCGTGACGCAGGATACCGGGTTCTCCAGGCTGCCGACCTCATCGGCATCCGGGGC
>JBFLYY010000207.1:0-4447 GCA_040756495.1 Thermodesulfobacteriota bacterium
TGAGTCGGCTAGAACCGGAAAGAAAGCGGTTTGCGGTCGGCGGTCATCTGCTGGCAGGCATCGATGCAGGCGCCGCAGTTGTGGCACTGGGGGGCGAGAGGGCCGGCGAGCGGCTCAAGGCCAAGCTGGCAGGCCCTGGCGCATTCCCGGCAGTGGATGCAGGTGTGGACCGCGTCTTCCGCCATGACCACCCGCATGGTCCGTTTGCTGCGCAAGAGGCCGAGCAGGGTGCCCACCGGGCAGAGGTGGTTGCACCAGACCCGGCGGACCGCAAAGAACTCGGTCAGGAGGATCAGGCCGATCAGCGTCAGTTCCAGCCCCACGGTGGCCTCATAGACGAGGCGGGCGGTCTGGACCGAGAGGATGCCCGGCGCCGAGAAGAGGTTGGCCAGCGGGAAGCCGATCAGCACCGAGGCCGCCAGCATGACGGCCAGCACCACGTAGCGCACCTGCGGGATTGGCGGCGGCGCGGCCAGCCGGGGCCAGCCGAGTTTGCCGGCCAGGGCGTCGCCCAGTTCCGAGAGGGTGTTCTGCGGGCAGATCCAACTGCAGAAGACCCGGCCCAGGAGCAGGGCGACGCCGGCCGGTACGAGGGCCGTGGCCAGCAGCGCGAGGTCGAGGCGCAGGGTGGCCAGGAGCGGCTGGATGGCGATGAGCGGGTCGGTCATGGTCAGTTGGCCGATGGTCAGCGAGTAGAAGCTGCCGCTGACCACGCCGATGCCCCGGCGGTTTGCCAGCGGCACCGCCACCATGGCGAGCAGGGAGAGCACTTGGCAGGCGCGGCGGAGGGGGGTGATTTTCATCCGCTCCCTCCGGGGATCACGGTGATGGCCGCCGGCTCCGCCGGGCAGACGTGCTCGCAGACCCCGCAGCCGGCGCACTTTTTCTCCTGCACCACCGGCCGCAGTTCGCTGTCCATGGTGATCGCCTCGTTGAAGAGGGGGCAGTGGTCGTAGCAGCTCCGGCAGAAGGTGCCCTGCCAGTTGAGGCATTCCTTCCTGTTGATCCGCGCCATCCCCATCCGCGCCTGCTCGCGCTTCCGCACCCGCTTGTCCAGGGCGCCGGAAGGGCAGACCGGCGGGCACTTCATGCAGAGATAGCAGGGGGCCTCTCTTGCGCGGATCACCGGCGTGCCCATGATCGTGAGCCCGTCGAGCAGCCCGGCGATGCGGATTGCCTGGTGGGGGCAGACCAGGGCGCACTTGCCGCAGCGGATGCAGCGGCCGAGGAACTCGCTTTCCGCCACCGCACCCGGCGGCCGGAGCAGGGTTCTATTCATGAACGCTCGCATAGACCGGATAGACCCCGACCACGTGCTCCACCGTGGAGAGCCGTTGCAGTCCCTCGGTGAGGGCCGCCACTGTTTCGGCCTCGATCACCGTCACGATCTGGTCATCCTTGGTGCCGTACACCCTGGTGTTGGGCAGGCGGCTGAGGTTTTCCCCCACCGCCGGCGCCGTGCCGGCCTCGGTTGCCACTATCACGCTTGCGATCGCCATGGGTTCACCGTTGCAAGGGGAGGAGTCTTTCCCCCGGCAGCAGGGCGAGAGCCCGCCACTGCCACCGGGGGAAAGACGAGGGGGCTGCATTAACCTGTTCGTAAAACTGTGCAGCAGTGCCGCAGATGCGCGAGAGCGGTCTGCGAGCCATAGCCCGTCTCTGCGAGCGGGACGATGACAACGCAGATGCGGTGCTGCTGGGCAGTTTTACGCTTTTTCCAGCTTCACCGCGCAGATCTTGTACTCCGGCTGCTTCGACAGGGCGTCGAAGGCATCGTTGGTCAGCGCGTTGATCATCCGATCCGGGTAGTGCATGGGCATGAAGACCAGGCCGTCCCGGGGCACGTCCACCACCTTGGCCTCCAGCACGATGGAGCCGCGGCGGGAGGTCACCCTGACCTTGTCCTTGTTCCTGACCCCGACCCTGGCCGCATCCCGCGGGTTGATCTCCAGGTAGGCGTCCGGGGCGGAGCGCCGGAGTTCCGGCACCTTGAGGGTCATGGTGCCGGTGTGCCAGTGTTCGATCTGGCGGCCGGTGGTGAGCGCGAAGGGGTACTCCTTGTCGGGCGGCTCGGCCGGACCCTTGTGGGGCCGGAGCCAGACCGTGACCCGGTTGTTGTCCGCCTTGGCGCTGTAGAAGAGCACGCCGTCGGCCTTGGGGTCCGCCTGCTTGACCAGCACGTCGTATTCCGAGGTGTAGCGCCGGACCGTGCCGGGGTGGCTCTCGGTGGGGCAGGGCCACTGGAGGCCGTGCGCCTTCTTCATCCGGGCGCGGGTCATGCCCATGAAGTCGTAGGCCGTGCCCTTGGAGCAGAGGCGGATCTCGTTCCACACCTCCTCGGAGTTCCGGTAGGGGAAGAGTTTTTTCGCCTCGTCCCCGCGGCCGATGGCGGTGAGGAGCCGGTTGGCGAACTCGATCATCACCGCAAGGTCCGGCCGCGCCTCGCCCACCGGCTCGATGGCCTTTTCCACGTACTGGTAGCGCCGCTCCGACTGGCCGTAGGTGCCGTCCTTTTCCACCCAGAGGGCGGCGGGCAGCACCAGGTCGGCCAGTTCCGAGGTTCTGGTCGGGTGGTAGGCCTCGGAGACTACCAGGAAGGTGTTTTCTGCGGCCATGCCCTTGCGGTAGTGGTCCACGTTGGGCAGGCTCTGGCCGGGGTTGGTGCAGGCCACCCACAGACAGCGGATGGCGCCGGTGTTCACCCCCTGGAACATCTCCATGGCGGTCAGCCCCGGTTTGGGCTGGATGCGGCCGGCGGGCACGCCCCAGAACTTCTCCATCTCCTGCCGGTCCTTCTCGTTGGCAACGAGCCGGCCGTAGGGCAGGAGGTGGCTGAGCAGGCCGCCGTCGCGCACGCCGCCGCAGGCATTGGGCTGGCCGGTGAGCGAGAACGAGGTGGCGCCGGGCCGGCAGATCTGGCCGGTGAGCAGATGGAGGTTGTGGACCAGGTTGTTCACCCACACCCCGCGGGTACGCTGGTTCAGGCCCATGCACCAGAAGCTCATGGTCGCCTTGGCGGTCGCGAACCAGCGCGCCGCCTTGACGATCTCCTCCTTCGGGCAGCCGGAGAGCTTCTCCGCCGCCTCGGGGGTGTAGTCGTCGAGGAACTTCACGTAGTCGTCCCAGGTCACCTTGCCGATCTTGGGCGGCGGGCCGGGATCGACCATGGTCTTGAACAGGGTGTGCTGGTCAACAAACTTCTTGTCGTAGAGCTTCTCCTTGACGATGACGTGGGCCATGGCGTTCAGGATCGCCAGATCCGTGCCGGGGGTGAAGCTCATGTGCAGGTCGGCGATGCGCGCGGAGAGCGTCTTGCGCGGATCGACCATGATGATCCTGACGTCCTTGCCCTTCTGCTTGCGTTCGTTCACCAGCCGGAAGATCACCGGGTGGGCCTCGGCCATGTTGGAGCCGATGATGAAGAAGCAGTCGGCATGGTTGATGTCGTCGTAGGCGCCCATGGGCTCGTCCTTGCCAAAGGTGGAGACGTAGCCCACGGCGGCGGAGGCCATGCAGAGGCGCGGATTGCCGTCGATGTTGTTGGTGCCCAGGCCCCCCTTGAAGAGCTTGTTGACGACGTAGGACTCCTCGGTGAAGGCCTGGCCCGAGCCGTAGAAGGCCACGGAGTCGGGGTTGGCCTTGTAGGCGGCGGAGAACTTCGAGACCATGAGATCCATGGCCTCCTTCCAGGAGATGCGGACGAACTTGCCGTTCCTGTTCAAGAGGGGATATCTGGCGCGGTCCGGCGCGGTCATGATCGCGGGCAGGAAATTGCCCTTGAGGCAGAGGAACCCCTTGTTCCAGTTCTCCTTGTCGCCCTTCACCGCCACGACCTTGCCGCCGGCGGTGCCCACATAGACGCCGCAGCCGGCGCCGCAGTAGCGGCAGACGCCCTTGACCCACTTGTCCGGGCCTGCGGCGGCAAGGGCACCCTTGGGCAGGGGCAGCTCCAGGCCGATGGCCGAAGCGGCGGCCATGGCCGCCGAGTACTGCAGGAGTTCCCGTCTGGTCAGCTTCATGGCTACTTCCCTCCCCTGGCGTGATACGGCTTGGCAAAGGTGCCCGCCACGGTCAAGGCATGGTGGTCGTGGCAGGGGAAACAGCCCTTGTCGGCCTTGGTTTTGGCCCGCTGCGCCTGGGCCACCTCGTCGGCATGGCAGCCGCGGCAGGCGGCAATGGCTGGCCGGCGGGTGAAATTCTTGTCGGTGGCGCCGTGGCAGACGATGCACTTGACGTTCATCAGTCCGTGCTTGCCGTCGAACCAGACCTTTTCCTGGTCACTGTGGCATTCGACGCACTCCTGATTTTCCGGGGTGGGGGGATGTTTGCCGGCGGCCAGCACGGGCGGCACCCCAAAGAGCAGGCCCAGTCCCGTCAATGCGAGCAGTAGTCGTTTCATGGTTTCTCCTTGCCGTAGGAGCGGCTTCAGCCGCGATGTCCTTTGGTT
>JBFLYY010000208.1:0-2013 GCA_040756495.1 Thermodesulfobacteriota bacterium
TGTTTCGTGAAGAGGCGTCGGAACTGCTGGAGGAACTGGAGAGCGCGCTCCTCGAGTTGGAAAAGGATCCGACCGACCTCAAGATCGTCGGCCGGGTCTTCCGGGCCATGCATACCATCAAGGGCTCTGGCGCCATGTTCGGTTTCGACGACATCGCCAGCTTCACCCACCATGTGGAGACGGTGCTCGACAAGGTGCGCGACGGCGTGGTGCCGGTGACCAAGGATCTCATCGATCTCACCCTGGCCTCCCGCGACCACATCCTGGCCCTGCTCGACGCCGCCACCGGCGGCGGCGCGGCGGACCCGGCGCGCGGCGAGGAGATCATTGCCTCCTTGCAGGCCCTGGTGGGGAGCGCCACCGGCGGCGCGGCCCCGGCGCCTGCCGCCAAGGCCAAGCCTCAGGAACCCGCGGCCGACGTCTTGGAGGCGGACAAGACCGAGGGTCAGCTCACCCACTACCGCATCCACCTCAAGCCCTCGGCCGAATTCTTCGCCAGCGGCGGCGAGGTGGAGCAGCTCTTTGCCGAGTTGCGCAAGCTCGGCGACTGCACGGTCTTTCTCCACGAGCCCGAGATGAAGGAGGCCGAGGATCACGGCCTGTGGGAGGCCCTCTTGACCACCGACAAGGGGATCAACGCGGTGAAGGACGTCTTCGTCTTCGCCGAATCGAGCTGCCTCGTCAAGGTGGTGCCGCTCGCCTCGGAGGGCGACGAGGAGTTCAGCGAGCACAAGCGATTGGGCGAGATCCTGGTGGAGCGCGGCGAGATCGCCCCCGAGACCCTGAAGGGGATCCTCGAAAAGCAGAAACCCCTGGGCGAACTGCTGGTGGACGCCAATCTGGTGAGCCGTTCCAAGGTGGAGTCCGCCCTGGCCGAACAGGAGATGCTCAAGCGCCAGAAGATGGCGGCGCAGAAGGCCAAGGCCGCCGATTCCATCAAGGTGGGGGCCGACAAACTCGACCGGCTCATCAATCTGGTGGGCGAGCTGGTGGTGACCCAGGCGCGGTTGACCCAGATCTCCTCTCAACTCGGCGAATCCGACCTGGTGGAGCCGGTGGAGCAGATCGAACGGCTCACCGCCGAGATGCGCGACTGCGTGCTTGGTATCCGCATGCTGCCCATTGGCACCACCTTTGCCCGCTTCAAACGGTTGGTGCGCGATCTCTCCACCGAGCTGGGCAAGGACGTGGTCATGGTCACCGACGGCGCCGAGACCGAACTCGATAAGAACGTCATCGACCAGCTCGGCGACCCGCTGGTGCACCTCATCCGCAACAGCATCGACCACGGCATCGAATCGCCGGCCGAACGCGAGGCCGGGGGCAAGGAGCGGCGGGGCACCATCCGTCTTTCGGCCACCCATGCCGGAGCCAATGTCCTGATTACCGTCTCCGACGACGGCCGGGGCCTCGACCGGGAAAAGATCCGCGAGAAGGCGATTGCCAAGGGGTTGTTGAAGGCGGATGCCGAGGCGAGCGATGTGGAGGTCTTCAACACCATCTTCGCGCCTGGCCTCTCCACCGCCGCCACCGTCACCAGCGTCTCGGGCCGCGGGGTCGGCATGGACGTGGTGAAGAGCACGGTGGAGGGGTTGAAGGGCTCGGTCTCGGTCCACAGCAGCGAGAAGGGCAAGGGCACGGTCATCACCATCACCCTGCCGCTGACGCTGGCCATCATCGACGGCCTGCTGGTCCGGGTGGAGGATACCTGTTTCGTGCTGCCCCTCTCCCAGGTAGTGGAATGCGTGGAACTGACCGGCGCCGACATCGCCCGCTTCCATGAGCGGCGGGTGCTGCCGGTGCGCGACCAGCTGGTGCCCTATGTGCGGCTGCGCGATTTCTTCGTCATTCCCGGCGAACGGCCGCAACTGGAGCAGATGGTGATCGTGCAGATCAACGCCGAACGCTTCGGCGGGGTGCTCGACGACGTGATCGGCGAGCACCAGACCGTGCTCAAATCCCTGGGCTGGATCTACCGGAACGCCATCGGTGTCTCCGGTTCCACCATCCTCG
>JBFLYY010000209.1:0-4445 GCA_040756495.1 Thermodesulfobacteriota bacterium
AGAAAGCGACGATGGGGCGCTTCGCGGCCGTGCCGGCTCCTTGCCCAGGGGCGGCGGCACCACCATGGGACGGAGCGGCGCTTCCACGGCAGGCGCGGGCTGGACGGCCGGGCCGTCGGAACTCCGCAACTGGAAGTAGAGGCCCTGGAGATAGCTCCGGCTCACGAAATCGCTCTCCATGCCGGTGAGGGTCTCGGAACCGCCGAGGATCAGGGCCCCATCCGCTTGCAGGACGCGGGCCAGATTGGCAAAAAGCCTCACCTTGTCCTCCCGGGAAAAATAGATGGCCACGTTCCGGCAGAAAATCACGTCGAAACTGGGCAGGTGGCCGAGGGGCTTGAGCAGGTTGATGCTCTCGAAGCGAACCATGGCCCGCAATTCGTCCCGCACCCGCATGGTCCCGGCAGCGCCGGGAAGAAAATACTTGCGCCGCATCTCCTCCGGCAACCCCCGCTGCACATCGAAGGCGTTGTACTGGCCGTAGCTCGCGGCGGCCAGCGCCCGGCTCGAAATGTCGGTGCCAACGATCTGGATGTCATATCCCCGCACCGGCAGGAGTTCGGCCAGGGTCATGGCGATACTGTACACCTCCTGGCCGGTGGAGCAGGCCGCGCTCCAGATCCGCAGGGGAAGACGGCCGACCGCGCCCGCCCGCCGACGCCGGTCGATGAGGTCCGGTACGATCTTGTGCCGCAGCAGTTCAAAGGGTTTCCGGTCGCGAAAGAAAAAGGTCTCGTTGGTGGTGATGGCATCGACGATCTGCCGGGGGAGTTCGCTGCTCCTGTCCGCCCTGGCGGCGCGATGGAGTTCGTGGTAGTTCGCGAAGCCGCCGGCGTTCATGAGCGGCTGCATCCGGCTTTCCAGCAGATAGGCCTTGTCCGGCGGCAGCACGATGCCGGTCATCTCGTAGACATACCGGGAAAGGGCGTCGAATTCCTGGTCGGTTATCGGCGGCATGGCGCGGATGCCCCCTTCACACGGTCTTCATGATTTCCGCGGCCAGCTTGTCGAGCGGCGCGACCACGTCGGCCAGGCCGGCATCCACCACCGCCTTGGGCATGCCGTAGACTACGCAGCTCGCCTCGTGCTGGGCCAGTACCACGGCCCCGCCCGCCTTGCAGACCATGCAGCCCAGCTTGCCGTCGCTGCCCATGCCGGTCATGACCACGCAGGTGGTCTTGGAGCCGTACTCGCGGGCCACGGAGCGGAAGAGGTAGTCAACCGCGGGCCGGCAGTTGTTTTCCGGCGGGTCGTCGGTGATGCGAATGATCTTGGCCATGGCGACGCCGCTCCCCACCTTCATCTGCTTGCCGCCCGGCGCGATATAGACGGTGTTCCTCTGCACGGCTTCGCCGTCCACCGCCTCCTTGACGGTGAGGGCGCACTTGCCGTCCAGACTCTTGGCCAGGGATTGGGTAAAGACCGGCGGCATGTGCTGCACCAGCAGAATGGGCACCCCGATGTCGGCGGGCAGCTGCGGCAGGAAGCGGGCCAGGGCGTTGGGCCCGCCGGTGGAGATCCCGATGGCGATCACCTGGGAACGCTCCGGCCTCTGTCCCATCCGGGACTCGGGCCGCACCTCCACCTCAACCTTCGCGGCCGGCTGGGCAATCCGGGCAATCGGTCCTTTTTTTCCGCTTTTCTCCCGGAACTCAAGCTGCCGCTGATAGCTGGCCAGGAAGCTGCCGAGCTGGACGGCCAAGACCCTCTTGTTGGCCTCCGCGTCGGCGTCGTCGGGCTTGGCGATGCAATCAATCGCCCCCAGTTCCAGCGCCTGCATGGTAATGGCGCTGCCGGTCACGGTCTTCGAACTGACCATGAGGCAATCCACGGCCAGCCCTTCCGCCTGGATGGCGGAAAGCACCTGCAAGCCGTTCTTGTTCGGCATCTCCACATCCAGGGTCAGGATGTCGGGCTTGAGCGTCCTGATGCGGGAGAGCGCGATCTCGCCGTTGTTGGCGGTTCCGACCACCTCGACAAAGGGAAACCCCGCCAGCACGTCGCAGAGGATCTTGCGATAAAAGATGGTGTCGTCCACCACCAGCACTTTCACTTTCATGACTCACCCGAACAGTCCGCCAACAAAGCCGTCCCTGGCTTTGTTGGCCATGGGTTGGCCGGAGAATGCCTTGGCCAACCTCGCGAAACCTTTGCCGCCTTGGGCGCCCGCGGATTCCGGCGGCACCTCCGTGTGCCGCCTCGGCCCGCTTTGCCACGGGCGGCGCAGGCCGTGCCGGTGCGACACGCCTAGACCTTGAATTTGCGGATCATCTCCTTGAGCTGTTCGGCCAGTTTGCTCAACTCCGCCGCGCTCTGCTGCACCTGGGCGCTGGAATTCTCGATCCCGCCGGCCGACTCGTTCACCTCGCCGATCTCCTGCGCCACCTGACCGGCGGCCTGCGAGGTCTGGCTCACGTTCACCGTCACCTCCCGGATGCCCAGCGAGGTCTGGCCGATGTTCTCCGATATCTCGGCCGTCGCCGTTTTCTGCTGGGTCACCGCCGTGGCGATGACTCCCACGATCCCGTCCACCTGGCTGATCGCCTCCCCAACCTCCCGGATCTCCGCCGCCGTCAGGCTCGTCGATTTCTGGATCGCCTGCAGACGCCGCGCAATGTCCTCCGTCGATTCCGCCGTCTTCTTCGCCAGCTCCTTGATCTCGCTCGCCACCACCGCAAAACCCTTCCCGGCCTCCCCGGCCCGCGCCGCCTCGATGGTCGCGTTCATCGCCAGAAGGTCCGTCTTGTCCGAGATCGCCCGGATCGTCTCCGTCACCACCCCGATCTCCTCCGCCGCCTGGCCAAGCTCGTTCACCCGCTCCGAGGCCAGATCCGACTGCCGTACCGCGTTGCCGGCCGCCACCTTGGCGCTCTCCGCGCTCCGGGAAATCTCGCCGATGGAGGCGCTCATCTCCTCCGTGGCCGACGCCACCGTGTTCACGTTGGACGACGCCTGCTCCATGGCAGAGGCCACGGACGTCATGTTGGAACTCATCTCCTCCGCCGCCGCCGATACCGTGTTCGCCTTCTGCACCGTCACGTTCGCCCCGGCATAGAGATGCTCCGCGATCGACGACATCTCCGTGGCCGACGAACTCACGGTATTCACGCTCGCCTCGATCTCCCCGATCATCGCCGACAGGTTCCGCGCCATGGCGTTCAGCGCCGTTGTCAGCTCGCCGATCTCGTCCTTGCGGTTGAGGGCGATGCTCCTGGTCAGATCCCCGCCGGCAACGGCGATGGAGAAATCGACGCCCTGCCGCAGGGGCAGGCTGATGCCCCGCGCCACGACAAGGGCCAGCACCACCCCCAGGATGACGGCCAGCAGCGAAAAGGCCGCCACCAGCCAGATCACCCGTTGCGCCGTCCGGCGGATCGCGGTCCCTGCCTGCTCGACGGCGGCATTGGCATCGTCGGCCAGTTGGACCGAGGTGGCCTCCATGGTGTGGATGGGTTCCTTGTACTTGCCGATGGCCGCGTTGCCTTCCTGGGGGGTCTTGATCTCGCCGGCGCCGACCATGCCGTACACCATGTCGAAGCCGGCCTTATACTCCCGCAGGGTTTCCTTGATCGCCGCGATCTTGGCGACATCGTCCGCATGGACCGCCACCTCCTCCAGCACGGCGATCCGTTCGTTCACCAGGGCATACTCCTTTGTCCACTTCTTGAAATAATCGGCCACCTTTTCCGGCTTTTCGACGTTCAGAAAGATATCCTTCTCGTAACGCCGCAGCCCGAGAATGTTGGCGTCGAGCTGGGCCGCGTGCTGCAGCAGCTTGCCCTCCTGGGCCAGGATGACCTCCGTGGCGTTCGTCACGCTGGAGACACCCCAGAGGCCGATGCCGACCACCACCACCAACAGAGCCAACACCGCTCCGAAACTCACCAACAACCGCCTGCCGATCTTCATGTCGTTGAACCACTGCATCGCGAACCCCTTTGCGTGAACCGCTCTTTATTGTTGCCCGCCGGGCGCCATGCCCGGCCCACAGGCCGCCTGTTGCCGCCCTTTGCCTCATTCCGCCAGAATCGCCTCGATGTCCAGAAGGGCCAGGAGATCCCTGCCGCCCTTCTTGACCACCCCCCTGAAGAACCGGCCCTGGGCCCCCCCGATGTTGGCGGGCGCCTCCGCGATCTCCCCCTTGTCGATGGTCAGCACCTCGGTCACCCGATCCACCAGCAGCCCGATCTGTTCGTGCTGCCAGTGCACGATGATGATCCGGCTCGACTTGCCGATGGCCGAGGGCCGGAAACCGAGCTTCCTGGCCTGATCGATCACCGTCACGATCTGCCCCCGCAGGTTCATGATTCCCAGCACGTACTCCGGGGCCAGGGGAACCGGGGTGATGGCCAGGTCGTCGTTGATCTCCTGCACCACGGCAATATCGATGCCGCAGGTGGTGTCGTCGAGGGTGAAGCAGGAGACCTGCACCGTCTCGCCGCTTT
>JBFLYY010000210.1:0-3147 GCA_040756495.1 Thermodesulfobacteriota bacterium
CACCGGTTTGCCGTCCGGGCCGGTGATGGTCACGCTCTGGCCGGCGGAAACCAGGCTGACCAGGTCGGGCATCTTGTTGTTGAAGAAGTAGCCCTGGCCCTCCTTGAAGGTGGCGCCGCTCAGGCCGTTCTGGTGGTAGGTGAAGAAGTCGGTGCCGCGCACGCCGCAGGTGGCGGTGGGGGTCTTGACCTCGAAGCGGTTCGCCTCCTGCTGGCCGAAAATCTGCCCCACCTTCCTGGGTACGATGGACTGGATCTTGCCGCGGGGCAGGTTGATCCGGGCGTCGGTTTGTTTGTCGTTGATGAGGAACTTGGTGATCGCCAGTTCGGTGGAACGGGCCACGCGGACGATGGTGCCGTCGTCGAAGGTGATCTCGGCCCGGCCCTCCTTGCGGGTGCGGACCGTATCGCCGACCTGGACCGTCTCGCCCAGCTTGGCCGCGTGGGCTGCCTTGCCTCCCGGCAGGAGATCGACGGTGCCCTGCACCACGGTGAGGCTCCCCACCTTCTGGGCCAGGGCGACACCCGGCAGCGCCAGGGCGATGCCGAGACAGAGCAGGAAGGCGATCAGATTCTTCATGGTGTTCCTCTTCCCCGTGAGGGGCTTAACACGCAACGGCCTGCATGTGAAATTTTTCGCTGAAGGCAATGGCCATGCCCCTGGTTTCGTGGCGCAGTACCCGGCCGGCCATGCGGACCAGGGCCTCGGTGTTGGGCGTGACGCTCTTGAAGAGTTCCGCCAAGAGCGTCAGTTCGACCACCACTTCGCTGCCGAGCGGCAACGGGGCATCGGTCTTGAAAAAGGCGCCACCGGCGGAGATGTTGCTGGTGGTGAGGCTGACGACCTGTTGCCGCTTTTCCCCGCCTGCCACGGAAATCCGCGCCGGCAGGGCGATCTCGAAGCGTTCCAGCCTTCTGCGTTCCTTTGCGTACACCCTGGTCTCCTCGCTGGTTGTTGGCGCTGGGGCTGCCAGTCTGTCGGCATTCCCCTTTTTCTTCATCATAGAGGAGGGGGCTGCCAAAGGGTATCGGCGCGAGGGCTGGTTTTGGGCCGTACTTTTGGTGAGGGCAGGTATGAGACGACTACGACAAAAGTATGATCCGACTCCCGGGATGGGGCCGGGACGGTGTCGGCGGCGGAGGGTGGCTACAGGTGGTTGGCGGCCCAGAGGGCGGCCTGGAGGCGGTTGGGGACGTTGATCTTCTTGTAGATGTTGTAGATGTGGGTCTTGACCGTGCTGGTGCTGATGCAGAGGCGTTCGGCGATCTGCTCGTTGCCGGCCCCGCCGGCCAGCAGGGCGAGAATCTCCACCTCG
This sequence comes from Thermodesulfobacteriota bacterium, assembly GCA_040756495.1. GTDB lineage: Bacteria > Desulfobacterota > Desulfobulbia > Desulfobulbales > Desulfurivibrionaceae > JAJZRJ01. The sequence continues at coordinate 1,316 of JBFLYY010000210.1, forward strand.
CGGCCGGTGAGGAGGGCCGCTGGGGTGCCTGGTGCGCCGGCCGGCCGGGCGTGGTTCAGGTAGCAGCGGGTGAGCACGTCGCGGGGCACCCAGACCTCGCCCTGGAAGAGGGCGTGGATCCCCTTGATAAAGAGCGCCGGCGGGTCGCTCTCGAAGAAGGCACCCTTGGCCCCGCAGGCCAGCGCCCGTTCGGCAATGCCGTTGCCGCACTCCACGTTGAAGAGGGCCGTGAGGTAGGCGTTGCAGAGGGCGGTGCCCTTGGCCTTTTTTTCCCGGAAGAGATCCTGGATCTCCCTGGCATGCCAGTCGAGGAGCAGCAGGGTGGGGTCGGCGGCCGGTGCCGGCGGCAACCCCGTCACGTCGGCGTGAAGCTGGCAGGAAAAGCCCTTCTGGCCGGCGAGCAGGGAGGCGATGAGTTCGTTCTGCAAGCGGTTGGGGCCGACGATGCAGATATGCCGCGTGGCGTTCTTGCCCATCAGAAGCGGTATTCGAGGCCGGCGGTGTAGATTTCCCGCCGGTAGTCGTAAACGGCGATGTTCGAGTGCTGCCTCGTCGCGGTGTACTGGGCAATGAGGTTCGCGTTCTTCACGAACTCCCAGGTGAGGCCCACCGAACCCTGGTATTTGTCGTCGTCGCGTTCCTTGTTCTCGAAGGGCACGGCGCCAAAGGAGCTGCCGTTGGTGTAGTCCTCGAGATAGACCTGGCCGCTCATCTGGAGGGTCACCTTGTCATGGAGCGGGTAGGCGAGGTTCACGGTGTAGCTGTGGCCCTCCTTGTCCCAGTTGCGGCCGTCTGCCGCGGCCCGGTCGTAGTCGTATTTGAGGTTGCAGAAGGCGCCCGGCTGAAAGAGCCAGATCCAGCTCACCGAGCCGCGCAGCCCCTCGCTGTCGCGGTCTTCGTCCGGATCCTGCGGGATGTTGGTGAGGCTGTTGTGGGTGTACTCGTTCATGCCGTAACCGGCGAAGAGTTCCACCAGATGGCTCTTGCCGATGAGATGACGGTAGAGGGGGCCAGCGGTGAAGGTGTCCAGGTACTGCTTCTGGTTGGGGTTGCGGACCAGGACGTTGTTGTAGTCGAGTTTCAGGTTGAGGGAGGAGGTGCCGAAGCTGTAGCCGGGGATGAGCGAGAGGCTGTTGCTGACGAGATCCTGGCTGGTGGCGAACTCGTCGTGGAAGTTGGCGTAGAAGGCATACTGGGCGTTCATGAGCCACGGGCCGTTCAGTTTGGGCAGGTAGTTGACCCGGAGCGAGGTGGCGGTGACGCCGCTTTCGGTGTCGGTGATGGAGGGGTCGCTGTAGCGGCCGTCGCTGGGGTTGGAGATCACATTGGTGTCGTACTGCTCGAAGAGGCCGAGGGTGACGCGCAGGGGCTTTTCGATCTCGATGCGTTTTTCCACCACGTCCAGGTACTGGCGGGCAAAGCCGGCAAGGTCGGTCTGGGGTGCCTGTTCGATGGCGGTCTGCAACCGCACCTTGGCCTGCTCCAGCTTCTGCTCCTTGAGGAGCGCCATGCCGACCTGGAGATCCACGGTCTGGCCCAGTTTCGGCTCGATGCTCTTGGCCTGCTCGAAGGCGGCGATGGCCTCTTCGTTTTTACCCTGCTGCTGGAGCAGGAGCCCCTTCAAAAAGGCGATCTTGGCCGGGAAGATCTGTTCCTTCTCCGCCACGGTCACCCACTTCATGGCCTCCTCGGTGTTCTCCGGCGAGGGGCGGCGGTAGAGCACCTCGACCAGTTCCACCAGCGCCTCCTTGATCCGTGGGGCAAGGGTCGCCGCCTCCCGCAGGTTGGTGATCGCCTCCTCGTACTGGCCCGTCTGCTTGTAGGCCATGCCG
>JBFLYY010000211.1:0-4101 GCA_040756495.1 Thermodesulfobacteriota bacterium
TCGGCTTCCGGTGCACCGTGGCGCACGACGCCTGCGCCACCCGAGCCCTGGCGTTCAACGACGTCGCCATCCCGGCCGGCTCGGTCCATGGGGCCTACATGGCGGCGCTCGGCGCGGCCTATGCCCGCGTCATGGCCACGGCGGAGATAGTATCGAGTCTGGAGTAGAAGGGCGGAGCCAAGGCCGCGTCACTGGCGGGGGGCCAGGGCGCGACGGACGGCATAGGCGAGGTCGCGCATGGTCACGGGCTTCATGAGAAACTCGCGGAGTCCCAGGCCCAGGGCCTTTTCGCGGGAGACCAGTTCGCTGAAGCCGGTACAGAGGACAATGGGCAGCCCGGGCCGGATGGCCAGCACCCGGCCGGCAAGCTCCAGCCCGGTCATGGCCGGCATGGTCATGTCGGTGATGAGCAGGTCGATGGCGTCGGGCGCCTGCTCGATAACGGCCAGGGCCTCCTGGCTGCTGGCCAGCACCCGCACCCGGTAGCCCAGATACTCCAGCATCGAGCGCAGCAGATCGCCGACCTCGGCCTCGTCGTCCACCACCAATACCCGCTCCGCGCCCTCGGGCAACGCCTCGTGGACCACCGCCGCCGCCGGCGCGGCCGCCTCAACCGCAGGCAGATAGACGTGAAAGGTGGTGCCCTGCCCCGGCTCGCTGTACACGGTGATGTGGCCGCCGGCGGCCTTGACGATGCCATGCACCACGGAGAGGCCGAGGCCGGTGCCCTCGCCCTTGGCCTTGGTGGTGAAATAGGGTTCGAAGATGCGGGCCATGGTCTCCTGGTCCATGCCGCAGCCGGTATCGGAGACCTCCAGCAGCACATAGGGGCCGGCCGCGAGATTCAGGGCCGCCACCTTGAGATCGCTCTCCCCGATCTCGATCCGCGCCATCCTGACCGCCAACACCCCGCCGGTGGCCCGCATGGCATGAAAGGCGTTGGTGCAGAGATTCATGACCACCTGGTGCAACTGGGTCGGATCGCCCATGATGGTGCCGCAGTCGACGGGAATCTCCTGGCGGATCTCGATGGTGCTCGGCAGGGAGGCCCGCAACAATTTCAGCGCCTCCTTGACCAGCAACTGCGGTTGCAGGGGCTTCTTGGCATGTTCCGCCCGGCGGCTGAAGGTGAGGATCTGCTGGACCAGCTCCTTGGCGCGGTTGGCGGCCTTGACGATCTGCCGGAGATCCCCGGCCAGCGGATCGTTGGCGCCAAGCCTGGTCTGCGCCAGCTCGGCATAGCCGAGGATGGGCGAGAGGATGTTGTTGAAATCGTGGGCAATGCCGCCGGCCAGGGTGCCCATGGCCTCCATCTTCTGCACCTGGCGCAGGTGCTCCTCCATCAGCCGCTGCTCGGTGACGTCCTTGGCGATATGGACGAAGCCTTGCAGCACGCCATCCGTGAGCATGGGGAAAACCGTCACCTCGAAGGTCTTCTGCAGCCGCTCGCAGGTGATGGCGGCGGAGTGCACCCCGTAATCCCTCTGACTCTCGCGCTCCGGGCAACCAGGACAGGGCACGGTCTGGCCGCGGAAAACCTCGTGACAATACCGGCCAAGCAGCGCCGCCGGCTCGACCCCGAAGGTGGCGCCGGCGAACTTGTTGGCCTGCACGATGCGCATCTCCGGATCGTGGATGGTCACCACCTCGTCGATGGCGTCGAAGGTCTGCTCCCACCGTTCCTTGGCCGCCCGGATGGCGACCTCCGCCTCCCGCCGCTCCAGGATCTGCCACATCCCCTCGGTAAAGAGCAGGAGTTGCCGGGCGTCGGCCTCCTCGTATGGCTCTTCCTTGTTTCCCACCCCCACCACCGCCACGATGCGGCCCTGGTCGAAAACCGGCACGCTCAGGTGGCGCAGGAGCGGAAAATGGCCCTCCGGGTATCCCCTGCGCCCGGGGGTGTTGGGGTAGTCGTTGTGGATCACCGGCTGCCGCTGGCGGATGCAATCCGCCCAAATCCCGGCGTTGGCCAGGGGATAATGGCTGAGCTTCGCGGCTGCGCAATGGGCCGCCACCGCCCTGGACCAGGACATGAGTTCGATGGCCTGCTCGTCCTCGCGCAGAAAATGGAGGTACCCCACGGTGCTGCCGGAAAGCCGCACCGCCTGCTCCAGTGCCTCGTCCGCCAGCTGATCCCGCGTGACCCAGGAGAACTGGGCCAGGTGCAGCAAGGCCTCGGTGCGCGCCTCGTCGCGCCGGAGGGCCTCCTCGACGGCCCGGCGGTCGGTGATGTCGGTGGCCACTTCCAGGCGCACGATGCGGCCGTCGCCCCAGACAATGGCCCGGTCGTGGATATGGAACCAGCGGCCGGTCCGGGTGTTCTGGAAGTCCCAGACATAGACCTCGCCCGGTTGCCCCTCCGGGGTGAGGAGGTACTTGTTGGTGCAGAAGGCGCAGGGTCCGCTCTGCCCTTGCTGGATCGCCTGCCAGCAGATCTTGCCGGTGATGTCGCCGAGCAGTTCCTGGCCGTACTGGTTGATGAAGAGCACCTCGTAACTCTGCATGTCGGCCACGTAGACCAGGGCCTCCACGCTGTCGAGCACCACCTTGAGGCGGGCGAGCGAGGCCTTGAGGGCCCGCTGGGCGGTCTGCTGCTGCTCAAGTTGACGGTTGAGGGTACCGAAACGGTTGCCCGCCGGCAGGAGGCGGCAGCAACGCAGGAAGATCAGCGGCGCACCGGGTGTCACCCCTTCCAGGCGATAGCCAAGGCCGCGGTAGCGGACGGTTTCGCCATCGGCGGTGCGGCAGGAGAGGGAGCCGGGGATCTGCTGGCGATTCCGGAAACAGAGGTCGAGGTAAGCGGCCACTGCCTCGGCCGGGTCACCGACCAGCTCGGCCAAGGGGCGCCCCACCATGGCGCCGGGGGCCAGCCCCGCCATCCGGCCCGCGGCCCGGTTGGCCGCCACCACCTCGCCATCCCGGGTCAGGAGCAGGCAGGGGTCCGGCCACGGGTCGTAGAGCGCGGCAAACAGGCTGGCCGAAAGCACCGCCTCAGTCTCGGCCAAAGTATTCCCGCCCCTCGACGGCCATCGCCTCCGGGGTCGGTTGCAGGTGGACCACGACCCTGCAACCGTTGCAGCGCCGGGCAATGGTCTCCTCCAGCACCACCTTGGCATAGCCCAGGTTGTTGGCGGTGATGACGCCAAAGACGTTGGAGGTCATCATGCACATGGACATCCGGTCGAGCACCTTGTCCTCGAAGGGGCAACGCCGGTTGGCAAGGACGATCTTCAGCCCGTCCTGTTCGACCACGGAGAAATCGCCGCAGATCCGGCGTTTGAGGTCCACCAGCACCTCGGCCACCACCGGCGCCGGCAGCCGGGAAACGCCCAGCGCCCGCCGGTAGAGGTCGTCGATCCAGCCGCCCATGTTCTGGCCGACCAGGCTGATGTAGCCGGCGGCCTCCTCGTAGCCGACCACCTCTTCCAGGGTGCCGGCCAGCTCGCGGATGAGCATGCGCAAAAAGAGATCGCGATCAAGCGGAATATCGAGCTGCCGCACGGTTGAAGCCTGGACCATGGCGCCTTCTCCTCGGTGCTGGGAACAGAAAAAAGGGCGCAGAAACAGCAGCATTCCACGCCCCCTCTCATCTCGCTCCAGTATCCGCCAAACCAGGGGAAAAAATCAAGGGAAGAAAAAGCAGCCGGGTCCGGCCCCGGCGCCAGCACCGGCCTAACGCGGCCAGAGTCGGAGCAGCAGCCGCTTGACCGCCCCTTTGGCGAGGTGCCAGGGATGGAAGCTGATGGGTTTCAGGTGGCGCGGCACCATAAAGCCCGGAACGAGGAAGTCGTCCGGCCGCAGCAGGGGATAGCGGGCGCTGTCCGGGTGCCAGCCCGGAAGGTTGCGGTGGCGGCATTCCCGCCAGATCGGGCTCGCGAGGGGGTTGATGCGCAACAGGGCCAGCAGAGCGCTGTCGAGCGCCACCGGATTCACGGCCGCGCCGATGAGGCCCAAAGGAAAGGGCTCCCCCTTCACCGGCCCCTGGCGGTGCATGGCGACAATACCGTCGATGAGCGTGATGCCGCCGGGCAGGATGGGGAGAAGATCGACGAGCATGCGGGCGAAGTCGCCCTCCCGGCCGCCGTGGCGGGCGTGGAGCAG
>JBFLYY010000212.1:0-2477 GCA_040756495.1 Thermodesulfobacteriota bacterium
TGATGTGAAAAGTCGCGACCCTTTCCGCGCCAACACCGCCGGACGTCATGCCCGGCCCGCGCGCCTCGGGGCGTCCTCACGCCGGCTGCTCTTCCTTTCTGCCGTGGCGGATGAGCTGCCAGACGCTCCGCAGCAGCTTTTCCCTGTCCATCTTGATCTGATATTCGTCGATGCCCGCCTCCGCGCCGCGGGCGATATCCTCCGGCCGGGCCAGCGAGGTCAGGGCCAGCACCGGCAGCCGGCCGAAGCGGCCGTCGCCCCGCAGCCTGCTGCTCAGGCCGATGCCGTCCAGCACCGGCATCTCGATGTCGGTAACCACCAGGCCGATCTCCTCGGGATGGGCGTCCAGATACTCCCAGGCCACCTGGCCGTTTTCGGCCGGCACCACGGGGAGCCCGGCCTCGGCCAGGATATTGCCCACCTGGTGCCGGAAGAAATCCGAATCCTCCACCAGGAGCACCGCCCGGCTTCCGGCCGGCTGCCCGACCTGCGGCGGCTCGTCGCCTCCCGCCTCCTCCGGCGCGGCTCCCGACCCGGCAGCGGCGAACCACTGGGGATGCAAAACCCGCATGAAGTCGGGAAGATCGACCATGAGGGTCGTCTGCCCCCGGACGATGGCGGAGCCCCGTATGCCGGGCTGCCGCAGGGTATCCTCGTCGATGGCCCCCTCCAGCTCCACGGCATCGAGCGGCGGCGCCGCCAGGAGGCCGACCTCGCGACCGGCCACCGGGAAGACCAGGACGATGAGTTCGGCGCGATCCTCCAGGGGCGCCACGCGGGCGACCTCCTCCAGGGCATAGACCTGAAGGGTGCCGCCCCGGTACTCAATCACCTTCTTGCCGCCGCTGATCCGGATTGCGTCGCTGCGGATCTTTTCCACCCTGAGCACCATGGCCAGCGGCACGGCACAGTGTTCTCCCGGCCCGTTCTGGAAGAGAAGCAGGGTCTCCCTGGCGGCGGGCTTCTCCCTCGCCTGCCGTTGCGCCTGCCGGGCCGCGCTGGCCTCGGCCAGAGCGCGCAGATCCGCTTTGCGGGCCATCCCCGCCACGTCCAGGATCAGGGCCAGATAGCCGTCGCCCATGATGGTGGCCCCGGCGTACGCCTCGCAATGTTTCAGGTGCCGGCCAAGGGGCTTGACCACGATCTCCACGTTGTCGCGCAGTTCGTCCACCACCAGGCCGTAGCGGTTGGCGCCGGCCTGGACGATGGCGATATTGACGTCGCTCTCGCGGCTCTGCCGCCGCTCCACCGCGTCCGCGCCCTCCACCGCCGGAGCCCGAGATTCGCCGGCAGCCTCGCCGCCCTCGGGGCGCAGGCGCTCGTCGGCGATCCGCACCCGGCGATCCTCCCGGTAGCGGCCGAGCTTGGCATCGAAAAAGAGGCGCTTGAGGCCGAGAAGACTGCCGAGCTGGACAAGGGGCACGAGTTCGCCCCGCAGGGTGAGCACCTCGGCGTCCCCCACCTTTTCGATCTTGCCCCGCACCTCGGCCGCCGGGATGCGCAGCAGTTCGGCAACATTCACCTGGGGGATGGCGAAGCGCCCGTTGCCGCTTACGACCAGCAGGCTCGGGATGATGGCCAGGGTGAGGGGCAGCTTGATGCGGATGCAGGAGCCCCGGTCCACGGTGGAAAGGAGTTCCACCTGGCCGCCCAGCTTGTCGAGGTTGGTCTTCACCACGTCCATGCCCACCCCGCGGCCGGAGACCTCGGTGACCTGCTCCGCCGTGGAAAAGCCGGGCAGCATGATGAGGTTCACCTTCTCGTTCTCCGACATGGCCTGGGCCTGTTCCTGGCCGACCAGCCCCTTGCGGATGGCGGCCTGGGCGATCCTCTCCGGGTCGATCCCCTTGCCGTCGTCCTGGATCTCGATGATGACCTGGCCCGATTCATGGTGGGCGCGCAGGGTGATGCGGCCCACCGCCTCCTTGCCCTTGGCCTGCCGGACCGCGGGCAGTTCGATTCCGTGATCCGCGGCGTTGCGGACCAGATGGGTGAGGGGGTCGCCCAACCCCTCGATGATGGTCTTGTCGAGTTCCACCTCCTTGCCTTCCAGGGTCAGCTCGATCTCCTTGCCCAACTGCCTGGCGAGATCCCGGACCACCCGGGGGAACTTGTTGAAGATGTTGCCCACCGGCTGCATCCTGGTCATCATGATGGTTTCCTGCAGCTCCGAGGTGACCAGGTTGAGGCGTTGGCCGGCGAGCTGGATCTCCTCGCGGTCGCCGGAGGAGATCGCCTGCATGAGCTGGTTGCGGGCCAGGACCAGTTCGCCGGCCCGGTTCATGAGCTGGTCGAGGACCGTCACGTTGACCCGCAGGGAGGATTCGGCCTGGGCGGCGCCGGCAGGGGCCCGCTCGCCCGGCTCCTCCTTGCCCGGCGCCGGCGCGCTCCCGGCGGCCGCCGGCCTCGGGGCCGGAGGAACGGACGGGGTCGGGGCAGGGACAGGCATACTGGCCGGAGCCGCCGCGGGGGCGGGG
>JBFLYY010000213.1:0-4350 GCA_040756495.1 Thermodesulfobacteriota bacterium
CTATGCGTGAATCCCTGGTTGAACTCTTCCAATCCTTTTCCGACGAACTGGACCCGCAGCAGTTGCAGCGCAAGTTTCTCCGCGCTCTGTTGCGCCTCCAGAACGTGGACCGCGGCTCGGTGTGGATTCGCAAGCCCGAGGGCTTCTGCTGTATCGAGGCGGAGGGGATCGAGAGCGACAAGGTCAAGGGGCTCTGTCTGCCTTTGGAGGCCAAGAGTCTGGTGCGCTGGGTGATCGAGACCGGCAAGATGGCGCTCTCGCGGCCGGATGGCGATCCGCGCCACTTCCAGGCCATCGAGGCGGATCTGGCCATCAAGAGCAGCCTCATCCTTGCCTTCCCGCTGCTGCTCAAGGACGGCACCGTGTACGGCGCCGTGGAGGTGATCGACACCAATCCCGAACACTCCCGGATCAACCTCGAAAAGAAGTATCTCGATTTTTTGCAGGAGCTGGTGAACATCGGCTCGGTGGCCCTATCCAACGCCCTCGCCTACGACCAACAGGTGAGCGTGACCCGCCTGCTCCAGCACGAGATCGATCTCCTCAAGGAGGATGGCCTGGTGGTGGGGCAGAGCGCCGCTTTCCAGCAGGTGATGACGATGCTCGCCAGCTACGCGGCCACCGACTACCCGGTGCTTATCACCGGCGAATCGGGCACCGGCAAGGAGCTGGTCGCCACCCGTCTGCACCGGTTGAGCTCCCGCCGCGACCAGCCGCTGGTGGTGCAGAATTGCAGCGCCATCCCGGAAACCCTGCTGGAGAGCGAACTCTTTGGCTACAAGAAGGGCGCTTTTACTGGCGCGGTGAAGGACAAGAAAGGGCTCTTCGAGGCGGCCGATGGCGGCACCCTTTTCCTCGACGAGATCGGCGACATGCCCGTCGAACTCCAGGCCAAGGTGCTGCGGGTGATCCAGAGCAACGAGATCAAGCCCGTGGGCAGCACCGAGACGCGCAAGGTCGATGTGCGTCTCATTGCCGCCACCAACCGCGACCTGGAACAGATGGTGGAGGAAAAGTCCTTCCGCCGCGACCTTTTTTACCGCCTCTCGGTTCTGCCCCTCTCCCTGCCGCCCTTGCGGGAACGCCAGGAGGACATCCCCCTTCTCTTCTCCTTTTTCCTGCGCCGCGAGGCAGCCAGGAACAACCTGCCGCCAAAGCGGGTCACGCCCGAGGCGCTGGGGGTGCTCAATGCCTACCCCTGGCCCGGCAACATCCGCGAACTCGAGAACCTGGCCAAGTATCTCACCGTGGTTTGCCCCCAGGAGGCAATCGGCACGGCGGATCTGCCGCCGGCGCTGCTCGCCGTGCCAGCGCCGGAAGCGGCTCGGCCGGCCCCCTCGTCAGGAGTGCCAGCGCGGCCGCAAGCGCAGGAAGGCCCTGCCGCGCTGGGGGCCGCCACACTCGATTTCGGCACGCGCACCTGGGAGGAGATGGAGCGCGACTACGCCACCTATCTCCTCGAACAGCATCATATGAATATGACCTGGGCCGCCGAGGCGGCCGGGGTCAACCGCTCCACCTTTGTTTCCCGCCTCAGGCGTCTCGATCTCACCCTGCCGCGCCGGCGTCGTTCCTCCCGCTGAGAAAATTCTTCTCCCTGCTTGGCACACCTGTTGCTTTATCTCGGGCTGTCCGCAGGCGTTACCCGCCACCCGCGTGGTGGCTCATCATGAGAGACAAGGGAGGAGAGTCATGAAAAAGCTGCTGTCCGCCACCGCGATCCTGAGCGCCATGCTCTGGCTCAACAGCGCGGCCATGGCCGAGGAGGTCGCCACCGAGTCGGTTGCGGCCACCACGGAGACCACGCTTTCCACCGAGACCACGACCGCCACCACGGTGGCGACGACCACCACGACTGCAACCACCGGCAACAAGTTCGCCAGCCGGGAGCGGTTGCTGGCCACCCTGCTGGGGACGGCCACCACGGGTACCGCAAGCGGCACCCTTCCTGATGCGAGCGGTGAGGGGCAAGCCTCTCAGCAAGATACAGTAACGGAAACTGGACCCTCCGAAGCGCCGGTTGCCACCGACACGCCACCCGAGGGAGGGGGGGGAGGAACCCTGGTCAGCACGGAAAGCGATCCGGCCGCTGGGCAGGCAACCGCATCCTCCTCGGGTGATCCCACCACCACCCCGTCGATCGACGGGACGCGTGTCGCCTCCTTTGTGGCCAACCTCTCCGATGAGCAGGTCTTTGCCCTGAACCGCTCCCTCAATAATGCGCTCCAGCAGAAGCTCGCGCTCAACTACGACATGGATCTCCTGGAGAAGATCGTGAGCGAGCAGTACGGCAAGCGGCAGATCAATGCCCTGACCAAGGCGCTGGAGGAGGAGGCCAAGTTCCTCGCCCTCTACGAGCGCACCGGCAACGAGAAGTTCCTGGATCGGGCCGAGGCGCGGAAGGAGAAGTTCCTGGCCAAGGCCGAAGGGACGAGCCGCGAGATGGTGAAGAGCCAGAGCCGCGAGCGCATCCGCGAGACCTTGCGCCACGAGGTGAAGGCCGGTGCCGGCGAGGCCGCCAAGGTCGCGATGAAGGAGCAGGTGCGGAACCAGGCCCGGCTGATGGCGAAAGAGGCGGCAAAATCCGAGGCCAAGAACATGGCCAGGGCCGCGGCAGAGGAAAGCGTGAAGGAACTGGCCCGCGAGGCGGCCAAGGAACTGGCCAGGGAGGAGGCGAAGCAGCTGGCCCGCACCTCGGCCCAGGATGCGGCAAAGGCGGCGGCCAAGGAAGCGGCTCACGAGGCAGCCAAGGAAGTGGCCAAGGAGAACCAGCGCGAGCGGGGTCGCAGGAACAACGGCTAACCCGGACCGCAGACAGAGGGAAAGGCAAACGGGGTTTCCGCTTCGGGCGGGAGCCCCGTTCTTGTGAGGCCCCCGCGCGAAGGCGGGGAGGAAAAAAGGATGAGGATTCTTATGGCGTGGCGGAAAATGGGGTGTGGCCTGGTATCGTTGCTGGCAGTGATGCTCTGGGCAGGGGGCGCGTGGGCGGCGGCCGGCGAGCTGGAGCAGGGGATCGCCCTCTATCGGCAGGGGAACTATGCCGAGGCGGCACGGTTGTTGGAACGTGTCACCCGCCAGGAGCCGAACAACGGCGCGGCCCATTTCTTCGCCGGCCTTAGCCGGCAGGCGCAGGGCGATTATCGCGGCTCGATCCCCTCCTTTCAGGCCGCCGGGCGCCATGACCGCGAATTCGCCCAGCTTGCCGCCTACCAGATCGGCGTGGCCCATCATAAATTGGGAGAGCGCCAGGAGGCGGTGGCAACGCTCAAGGAGGCGGCGGCCATGGACCCGGCCTCCGATACCGCCAGGAACGCCCGCAAGCTGCTTGCGACCATCGAGCAACAGGGCGGGGCCCCGGCCAGGCCCTGGCATGCCCGGCTGGGGCTCGGCGTCGAGTACGACGACAACCTCACCGTGGAGGAGCAGGAACTGGCGAGCAACCAGTCCGACTTCGCCACGGTGATGGAGCTGGAGGGCGGCTACCGGTTTTCCCCGGCCAACCCCTACGAGGCGGAGATCACCTACAGCCTCTATCAGAGCTTTTACGACGACTATTCCCGGTTCGACCTCCAGACCCACACCCTGGGGCTCTCGGGCAGCCGGGAGTTCGACGGTTGGGAGGCTGGTCTCTCCTACGCCTACAGCTATATGTTCCTGGGGCGGGAGGGCTTTTTGCAGAGCCACCGCCTCACCCCCAATGCGGGTTTCTTTCTGCCCCACGATTTCTACGCCACGGTGAGCTACACCCTGGAGAACAAGGACTTCCGCCAGACCGCGGACAACGGCCGCGACGCAGCGAATCAGGGCGTGGGCGGCGACCTCTTCGCCTTCTTCCTGGAAAATCGGGGCTACGTGCAACTCGGCTATCGACTCGAAAACGAGAACGCCTCGGCGGCGGAGTACGATTACTGGGGCCAGACCGTGGTGGCGGCGCTCCAGGTGCCGGCCTGGTACGAGACCAGGGCCCGCCTGTCGCTCAAGTATCAGGATCGGGCCTACCGCCATATCACGCCCTCCATCGGCGCGGAGCGGGACGATACCAAGGCGACCCTGGGGGCGATGGTGAGCCGCAGGTTCCTGGAGCGCTACGAGGCCAAGGTGGAGTACCAGCACATTGAGAGCGATTCCAATCTCGAAAGCAGCGATTATAGCGAGAACATCATCTTTGCCGGGGTGAGTGCCGCCTTTTAGGGGTGCATGAGATGGTGGGGGGTAGGGGAAAAGCCCGGCACGGGCGCACTCTTGTGGGTGGAAGTCCCACCGTAAGTTGATCACAGCGAACGAAGCGAAGCGCAACTGCATGAGGGTGACCGATTGTGGGGAGGAAGCGTGGAGCGAAACTGCGAGCCG
>JBFLYY010000214.1:0-5507 GCA_040756495.1 Thermodesulfobacteriota bacterium
CGAGCCGGTCCACTACGTGCGCGGCACCTTCGGCCTTGGCGGCGTGGTCGGCGGCTTCATCTTCGGCATCGGCGCCATGCTGGCCGGCGGCTGCGGTTCCGGTTCGCTCTGGCGCGTCGGCGAGGGCCAGGTCAAGCTGTGGATTACCGTGCCGATCTTCGGCGTCACCAACGCCATCATGAACCCGCTCTTCAAGCAGTGGGGCCTCACCGAGGGCACCGCCGAGGCGGCCGGCCCCCTGGGCAAGTGGGTCTATATGCCGGATTCCCTGGGCTACGGCGGCACCCTGGCCATTATCGCCCTGGCCATGGGCCTCTGGTACCTCGTCGCCAGCTGGAACGAGGAGACCAACAAGCTCATGGTGGAGATGTAACCACCCGGGCCGGTTTGTCCGGTCCGCTGTCTCTCATCGTGCCGCATCCCCGGCGTTCGGGGGTGCGGCTCTTTTTTTTGCCCCGTCCTGGCGGCCCCACCCTTCTTCCCCTTGACTTTCAGGGCCAGGAGGGCATAGCATCAAGAAAGGCCGAACAAGACCCATTCTGCCCTGCGCGGTCGCGCCCAGGGCCAACGCAGCGGTGCTGACGCATGGTTGAGCCGGTGGCCGGACTGCACCATCATATTTCGCTCTCCCTTGGCCAACTCCTCGCCCGCGACGAGATCGTCGTCGTGGTGGACGACGACGCCGCCATCCGCGAGCCGCTGGTGAGCTATTTCGCGGCGCACCATCTTGCGGTGGCCGAGTGCGGCAATGGCGCCGGCCTCATGCACCTCCTGGCCACCCGCAACGTGGCCCTGGTGCTCCTCGATATCGGCCTGCCCGACACCGACGGCGTTTCCCTGCTGCCGCAGGTCGTCGATCTCCACCCCGACGTGGCGGTGGTGATGCTCACCGGCGTCGCCGACCTGGCCGTGGCGCTCGACTGCATGCGCAAGGGCGCCACCGACTACATCTCCAAGCCGGCCCAGCTCGCCGAGATCTTCCATGTGGCCAGAAAGGCGCTGGAAAAACGGCGCCTCATCCTGGAAAACCGCAAATACCAAGCGGAACTGGAGGAGGCCCACTTCCGCATCCAGCTCCTCCATCAGCTCTCCATCAAGATGAACACCGTCTATCTGAGCACGGTGGAACTCGACGAGATCCTGCGCGCCATCCTGGTGGGGATCACCGCCCACGAGGGGCTCGGGTTCAACCGCGCCTTTCTGGCCATCTTCGACGAGGGCGGCCAGGTGCTCAGGGGGCGGATGGCCATCGGCCCGAGCTGCCGCGAGGAGGCCGGCCGGATCTGGGACGAGATGAAGGACCGGCACATGGACTTCCTCCAGATCGTCCACAGCCTCCGCGACCAGTGCGACCGGGACGATTCGGCGGTGAATCGCATCGTTCGCGGGTTGGCTGTGCCGGCCTCGACCGAGGAGAACATCCTCATCGTCGCCGCCCGCCTCAGGCACAGCATCGCGGTGTCGGGCGCAAACGGCTGCGTGCCGGTGGTGCTGGAGCGCAAGCGTTCCGCCGCCGGGGCCGCCTGGATGCACGCCGGGGACGAATCCGCGCCGTCCGCTCCGCCGGCGCTGGCCGTGCCCCACGATCTCATCCAGCTGCTGGGCGAGGACTCCTTCGTGGTGGTGCCCCTCTATTCGCCGGGGCAGGCCTTTGGCGTGATCATCGCCGACAACTACGTGACCCGGCGGCCGATCCTCGATTCCCACATCAGTTCGCTCGAACTCTTTGCCAGTCAGGCGAGTCTCGCCATCGAGCAGAGCCACATGTACCTCACCATGCAGAAGAAGATCGCCGAGCTGGAGGCGCTCTACGAGGAGCTGGACAAGAACAAGGACATGCTGGTCGCGGCGGAGCGCTATACCGCCATCGGCCAGATGGCGGCGCAGCTGGTCCACACCATCCGCAACCCCATCACCTCCATCGGCGGGGTTTCGCGCATCCTGGCCAAGAAGACCAGCGACGAGGGGTGGCTCAAATACCTCAACGTCATCGTCCGGGAAACCGCCCGGCTGGAATCGACCCTGGAGGAACTCTTCGACTTCGTCTCCGTCGGGGAGCTGGAGAAGGAACAGGTTTTTGTCGGCAGCCTGGCCAGGAAGACCCTGCTCCTTCTCCAGAACATCATGACCAAACAGGGTGTGACCTGGCAGGTCGAGTGCCCGGAACCGGAGCCGATCCTCTCCGCCGACCCGCGCCAGTTGCGGCAGGTCTTGCTGCAACTCTTCAAGAACGCCATCGAGGCCATGCCCGACGGCGGCACCCTGACCGTGGGCGTGCGGCGCGACGGCGACTGGGTGGAGCTGACCGTGCACGATACCGGCGTCGGCCTCGGCGAAGGCCAGTTGGCCAAGGCCAAGGATCCCTTCTTCACCACCAAGACCTACGGCACCGGCATGGGCCTCACCCTGGTGGAAAAGGCGGTGGCGGCCCACGGCGGCGAGTTCTCCCTCAAGACCCGCGACGGCGACGGCATGGAGGCGCGGGTGCGCCTGCCGGTCGGCTGATTTTGCCCCCTTTTCTCCCATGAAGATCACCGGCTTTCCTTTGCTCAAGGATCTGCGACCCGGCGGCGAGAATTCGCGCCGCCCGGAGGCGGCGGGCCGCGCCTTCCCCTTTGGGGCCGGCGAGCTGGTGCGGGGCAAGGTTGTCGGCCTCACCCCGGAGGGCAAGGTGCTGCTCGCCATCGGCGAGACCACGGTGGAGGCGCGGAGCGAGGTGGCGCTCAAGGCGGGCGCCGAGTTCTGGTTCGAGGTGCGGCAGACGGGCGCCGAACCCTGGCTGGCGTTGGCCGGCAAAAAGGGAGCGGCCCAGGAGGTGGTGCGGCTGCTGGCTTCAGGGAATGCGGCGCTCAATCGGCTGCTGCCGGCCCTGACCGCGCTGCTTGACGGCGAAGGGATGCCGCCGGAAGTGCGCGCGCAACTTGAAGCTCTGGTGCAGGGCTTGAGCGCCACGGCGCAGGACGCGGAACCGGCGCCGGAGAAACTGGTGTTGCTGCTCTCCTCGTTGCAGGGCGGCAAGGGGGCAACGGCCACCGCGGCGCCGCTGCCTGAACAATTGGCCAAGGTGCTGGCGGAGTTGTCGGTCGAGAGGGAGGCCACCACCGTGGCGCGGGGCCATGCCCTGCTGACGGCCTTGGTTGCCAGCAACCAGCAGGTGCCGGCCCAGCACCAGCCGCTCTTCTGGCTCTTTCCCTGTTTTTTCGCCATGGGCGAAGGGGCGGGCAGTTGGCTCATGCAGACTGCGGCCGAGGAAGGACCGGCGGGCGAGGCCGGTTATACCCTCGCCTTTTTCCTTGAGATGAGCCGGTTGGGGGAGGTGCAACTCCAGATGACCGTGCAGGGGGAAGAGGTACGGGGTTCTTTCCACCTGGCGGACGAGGCCGCGGTGGCCCACCTGCGCCAGGAGTTGCCGGAACTCAGGGAGCGCTTGGCGGGTTTGGGGTATCGGGTGGGAGAGTTTTCGTGCCAGCCGACCCGTACCCCGCTGTTGCAAGGATTGAAGCAGGCCCTGGAAGAGGCGGCCGGCCTGGCGCCGACCCGGCTTCTCGACGTGAAGGCGTAAAACAACGGAGTCAACGCCAAGGCGCCAAGCCGCGAAGTCTTTTCCGCTCTTTTGCGTCTCTGCGCCTTGGCGTTATTCTTTCAAGAGGGAGTGTGGCGAACATGCACCGGCTTGAGCCATGCCTTGCGGCATGTGCGGATGTGGAACTGAGGGAACGGCTGACCGTGGCAGGCAAGGCGGCCCTGGCGGCCGGCGTGCTGCTGCGCGATTTTTTCGCCCGCCCCTTTCAGGTAAAGCGCAAGGGCGCCATCGATCTGGTGACCGAGGCGGACGTGGCATCGGAACAGGTGATCCTCGCCGCCTTGCGTGAGTCCTTTCCGGAAGATGCCATTCTGGCCGAGGAGTCGGCCAGCCAGTATCGGGGCGCGCCAAAGGGCCGGGCCTGGGTGGTGGACCCGCTTGACGGCACCACCAACTTCGCCCACCACTTTCCCTGGTTTGCGGTCTCCATCGCGGCCGTGGTTGGCGAGACAAGCAGAGTGGGGGTGATCCATGCCCCCATGCTCGACGAACTCTTCTGCGCTGTCCAGGGCGCGGGTGCCTGGTGCAACGGCAAACGCCTTGCGGTCTCCCCGGCCGCGACCCTGCAGGAGTCTCTCCTTGCCACCGGCTTTCCCTATGCCATCCGGGAGAAGAGCAACGAGGTGCTGGGAGCGGTGGCGGCGCTCCTGCCCGAGGCGCAGGGGTTGCGGCGGGCCGGGGCCGCGGCCATGGATCTCGCCTATGTGGCGGCAGGCCGCCTCGACGGCTTCTGGGAGATCAATCTCAAACCCTGGGACACCGCGGCCGGCATCCTGCTCCTTGCCGAGGCAGGGGGCAGGGTCTCCACCTACGACGGCGCAGCCTATACGCCCTACATCCCGGAACTCGTTGCCAGTAACGGCCGCATCCACCAGGCCATGGTCGAGCGGCTCACGCCATTCGCCAGTCGTTTTTAAATCCGTTTGCTAATCATCTCCAGCGCCTCGGCAAAACGCTGCTGTTCGGCAGGATCCAAGGCGGCCAGCACGTCCTCGGTCAGCTTGAGATGGAGGCGGTGGTGCTTCTTGAAGTGTTTCCTCCCCTTGTCGGTGAGGGTGACCAGGAAGGAGCGGCGGTCCGTCTCATGGGGCCGCCGTTCGAGAAAGCCGTTCTGCTCCAGCCGGTCCACCATCACCGTGAGGCTGCCGGTGGTCACCCCCAGGTGATCGGCCAGTTCCTTCATGCGCAGTGATTTTTCCTGACCGATGATCTCGATGGCGTGCATCTGCGCCGGCGAAAGCCCGGTTCCCCTGACCACCGCCTGTTCCCAGGAAGAGATCTTCTCGTAGAATCCGATGAGCAGGTGGCTTATTGCCTCGAGGTCCATGGCGGCTTTCGTTTTCTGCATCACGCGCCTCCCTGGCCGGCAGGTGCGGCGCCCGGCAGGCAGGGTGGACTCTCGCAGCTGTTGACCTCGACGGTCACGTGCGCGAGGCGCGGCATTTTTTGCAGCAGCGCCTTGTAATGCGCCGCCGGCCTGGGCCAATGGGTGACCACCGAGAGCGAGGCGGCCAGGGTGTGTGGCCCCACCTGCCAGAGGTGGAGGTCCGCCACCCGGTTGTCGGCATCCTCTTCGATGGCCGCGGTGATCGCCGCCCTGGTCTCCTCGTCGGCGGTGCCGTCCAGCAGGATCGCGCTTGTTTCCCGCATGAGCCCGTAAGCCCAGCGGGTGATCATGAGCGCGCCGACGAGGCCCATGAGCGGGTCGAGCCAGACCCAGCCGAAGAATTTCCCGCCCAGGAGGGCAACGATGGCAAAGACCGAGGTCAGCGCATCGGCCAGCACGTGGAAATAGGCGGCGCGCAGGTTGTGGTCGTGGTGGTGCTCCCCATGCCCTTCGCCGTGATCGTGGTCATGGTGGTGCGCGTGGCCGTGGCAGTCGTGGAGGAGCCAGCCGCACACGAGATTGACCAGCAGGCCCAGG